>NZ_PDYW01000025.1:0-28318 GCF_002743245.1 Sporosarcina sp. P26b | reverse complement strand
AAGATCTTACCCTTTTAATCAAGCTAGTAAACCATGGATAGTGCATGGGATGCGGGTTATAAATTTACTATCAATTCTTAAGTTGACAGCTATGGGCTCAAGCCACGCCCACCGGAAAGCGTCCCCAGCTGGAGCCTCAATCCCCTCCCACTCACTAATTTTCACTATTTATCTATCCTCTCACCCCATAAAAAAAAGCCCACAGCAAGTGTGAGCTTAAGCCATTACATATTCATGGGCTGCTTCGTCTTGTACGAGCAACTCCTTCAAATACTTCTTCGCACGGAACAAGCGAGACTTCACCGTACCGATCGATACACTCATCAACCCGGCAATCTCTACCAACGAATACTGATTCACATAGAAATACTCAATCGTCTTCCGGTAAATCCCATCCAACTCGCCGATCTTCTGCTGCACCAGCTCCGAAATATCACTCTGCTCCATCAACTCAGCAGGTGTTTTCGAATTACTGGGAACCAAATCAAGGATCGGAACGTCTAATGTATCAGGTTGATTCATCACGTATTGACTGTGACGTACATTTTTTCTATAACGGTCGCGGAATGTGTTCATACAAATCGTTGTTAACCAAGCTTTCATACGGTTCACTTCGCTCATTTCACCACTATAGCGTACAACCTTTACCCATACGTCTTGCATGAGATCTTCTGCTTCTTCTTTATTGCGAGTCAATTTAAGACATAAATGATATATATAGCGTCCATATTCTTCGTATAATGCGTTTAAGTCGTTTTTCATAATAAGTAGCCTCCGTTTTGTAACTGATACCCTTATTATCACCGACAAACACATTATGAACTATCGCTTTCTCTTTCAGTAACCTTACAGTTATGTAAGGTTACTTGACATCTCTTAAACTTCTATGGCCTCTTCTTGTTCTTCTTTCTTGGTAATCCTCAGACGTAAAATCCGTGTTCGATCCATCTCTTCGATTTCAAACAACAACGACTTGTAGTTGAACGATTCGCCCACTTCGGGAATATGACCCACTTCTTGAAAAACAAATCCACCGATTGTATCATGATCTGTCGGCAACTCTATGTCGAGAAGTTCAATGACGTCTTCAATCTCCAAGCGTCCTTGACAAACTAAGTGATTATCTTCTTTCTCAAAGACCATCGACTCTTCCTCTACATCCGTTTCATCCTCTATATCCTGTCCAATCATTTCTTCAATAATATCTTCCTGCGTTACAATACCAAGTGTTCCACCGTATTCATCTAGCACGATGGCCATATGCTTCTTTTGTGTCAGCATCCGTTTAAATACTAGTTCCACACTGGCTGTCTGGACGACGAACAACGGTTGACGATCAATGACATCCGCAAACGACCGCTCAGGATACATCGACCACTCGATTATCATTTTCGAATAAAAAATACCGACCACTTTGTCGATACTTTCTTCATATACAGGGTAGCGAGTGTAGAAATATTGCAATACGACATCGCGTACTTCTTCATACGTAGAATCCATCGATAGCGAAATAATGTCCGTACGGTGTGTTTCCATTACATCACTGACATCTTTATCGCGGAAGTCGAGCATCCCTTTTAAACGAAGAGATTCATCTTGCCCGAATGTACCTTCTGTAGATGCGATATCTACCATAGAACGGACGTCTTCTTTCGTCAAAGTCGCTTCTGTGATCGTTCCTTTAGAAATCAAACGAACGAAGAAATTTGTAAACAGTGACAAGACTAACGTCAATGGAATCAATAACTTCACGAGTACCGTAATAGGCGGTGCTACGATATACGCGATACGATCCGCAAATGTAGCAGCAATCGTTTTCGGTAATACCTCTCCAAATATAATCAAAACTACCGTTAAAATCCCTGTCAATAATCCAATACTCAATCCTTTGTCGATGGCAATCATCGTTACAATGGTCGGCATTAAAATATTGGCAATATTATTTCCGATTAAAATGGCCGTAATCATACGATCCGGCTTGGAAATCAATTTCCTTAATTTTATCGATTTAATGTCTCCCTGATCCGCGCGCAATTGAACTTTCATTCGATTGATAGCAGTCAGAGCTGTTTCACTTCCCGATAAAAAGAAAGACAAGAACAAACAAAGTCCCAGTGCAATAAACAATTGCGTCTCCTCCAGCGTTTCTCCATTTATTTGTTATCATTCATCAATTGTTAATTCCATGAATCCAACATTTCTTATTGCGTAAGTATATCATACATATAAACTGAGCCGTTAATGCAACACGCAAATTAGGACGTCTACTTTTAACATTCGGTTCCCTTATCTGTAAGCGTCTAAACCTTAATGCATCACGATCTTCTGCTATACTGTGAATAGAAAATATCCAAAGAAAAGAGGGTTTATTATGACTTCATTACAATCATTGGACCAATATTTCACGAATAACCGCGACCGCCACTTGGAAGAATTAACAAAATTCTTAGCAATTCCAAGTATCAGTGCACTTTCCGAGCATCAACCGGATATGCAAAAAGCAGCGGAATGGCTGTCGAATGAATTTGAAAGTATCGGACTGGAAAATGTATCGATTGAAAAAACCGCTGGACAATCTGTTGTCTATGCAGACTGGTTGCATGCTGAGGGTCAGCCAACTATTTTGATCTACGGTCACTACGATGTGCAGCCTGTTGATCCACTCCACTTATGGGAAACACCTCCATTTGAAGCAACTATCCGTGATAATAAATTATATGCACGCGGAGCAAGCGATGATAAAGGGCAAGTGTTTATGCACAGTAAAGCAATCGAGGCGCTGATGAATGTTGAAGGCAAACTTCCCGTCAACGTCAAGCTTATTATAGAAGGAGAAGAGGAAATCGGCAGCCCGAGTCTTGAGGAATATATCCAAAATAATCAAGATAAGCTAGCGGCAGACTTCATCGTCATTTCTGATACTGGCATGTACGGACCTGGACAACCGGCCATTTGCTACGGACTGCGCGGGTTAGCGGGCGTACAGATTGATGTAAAAGGACCTAAAGGCGACTTGCACTCCGGACTATACGGTGGTGGCGTTCAAAACCCAATCCACGCACTCGTCGAAATCCTAGCTTCATTCCGTGATGCTGAAGGAACAATTGCGATCGATGGATTCTATGATCAAGTTCGCGACCTAACCGAAGAAGAACGCGCAGGCTGGGCGGCTCTTGATTTTGATAGAGAAGCAGTGAAAAAAGAAGTGGGCGTCAAAGAACTTACAGGCGAACCCGGCTATACGTACACGGAACAAACATGGGCTCGTCCTACACTCGAGATCAACGGTGTATTCGGTGGATTCTCAGGAGAAGGCATCAAAACCGTTCTTCCTTCCGAAGCCGGAGCAAAAATCACATGTCGTCTAGTTCCAGATCAAGAACCTGACGAAATCGTAGAAAAACTACGTGCGCACATCGCGAAACACGAACCAGTGGGTTGTGAAGTAACGATCACGGAATTCGATAAGGGTAAACCTTACTTAACGCCATACGACCACGAAGTCATTCAAGCGGCGGGCCGAGCATATGAGCAAGTCTACGGTGTACCAACTGTCTACACTCGCGGTGGTGGCTCTATTCCAATCGTCGCAGCATTCGATGAAATACTTAAGTTACCTGTAGTATTAATGGGCTTTGGTCTAGATACAGAAAACTTCCACGCGCCGAATGAACACTTCCACTTGGAAAACTTCGACAAAGGACTGCGTGTGATTAGTGGTTACTATGGAGAGATTGAAAAGCTCGGTCTGTGAGTTTAAAGTCTATGAGCGGATTCACGCCTGCATAGAGCACTCGGACGGAGTCTATGAGCGAATTCACGACTGCATAGAGCACTCAGCCAGATTCTATGAGCGAATTCACGCCTGCATAGAGCACTCAACGCAGTCTATGAGCGGATTCAAGGCTGCATAGAGCACTCAGCCAGATTCTATGATCACATCACTCCCAACACACATCCCTACTCACCTTTTCAACATACAAAAACAGGCTACTCCACATCGTGGGGTAGCCTGTTTCTTATTTCACTCTTCTTCGTCTGGTTCACTGCCAAAGTACGTAATAATTTCTTCGATTGGCTTACGTGGTGCTGCTTTCGGTAATGAATCGAAATGACCGAACTGCAACATGCTGATGATACGCTCGCCTGACTTTATACCCAAGCGTTCGCGGAACTTCGGATTATCGATAAACGGAGGTGTTTTCCAGCACGTTCCTACTCCACGATCCCAAGCAAGCAATTGAATATTCTGGATCAGTATGCTGGCTGCCGCAAAATCCTCCAGCCGTTCTTTTTGGCGTACATCTTCAGGTACGATGACGAATACAGCTGCACTGGCAGTCGAGAACTTCTTCATTTGTTTTTCAAGATCCTCGTCAGAAAGCTGTTTCCAATTTGCTACACCGAACTCCTTCAAGACGTCCAAAAGCTGTTCATACTGTTCATCTGTTGCTACGATCAATCGCCAAGGATTACGGTTTCCGTGGTTTGGCGCCCAAATGGCATCTTCTATGATTTCTGGGATGATCTCTGGTTCGATCGGTTGTCCGTTAAAATTCTTAATAGAGCGCCGTGATACGATGGCCTCTCTTACCGATAATGCTTGTTCATTCACACTCAACCTTCTCCTTTGCAATAAGTATCTGTTTTTCATTATACCCTAACTTGGTAGTCTGTTGCTAGAGGCTATGGGAAACACTTTGATGCAGAGCTGGATATTTATGAGAAGTCGTCATGTATTTTGAAAAAGATGTATTTTGCGTTTGGCGAGTAGGCATAGGAGTCCTTATAGTCCCATGTGCGGTTATGCGCGTTATACGTATGTGCACTGACGAGTGGGTTATCTCCGTCCATAGCAGTTACAATCGTCGAATGATCGAAACGGCCGTCCCCTTGGAGGTCATACGAAATTACATCGCCCGGTCGTAATTCTTGGGCGCTCTTAACTTGTGTAGCAGTCAGCCCTTTTGTGGAAGTGGCTAGATACCAGCGCAATGAATGGGCAACGGTGAAACTGAAACTCCACGTGCCTTTGTACATCCACCAACCTTTTTCACGGTTTGGTGCGCCATGCATCGGTGCACCGCCTGCCAATAAACATTGTGAAATAAAATTCGTACAGTCATCATCAAAAATTGGGAACGCTGGATTTCTACCGTTCCACCATTTATCCGCGTAGCGAACTGCTGCTTGTCTATCGTACAAAAAAATCCCTCCTTGTCACATCATATGACAAAGAGGGACGTTCGATTAATGATGTAATACTTTCGATAAAAAGTTTTGGGCGCGTTCCGTATCTGGGTTCGTGAAGAACTTGGCCGGAGAGGCTTGTTCAACCACTTTACCATCTGCCATAAAGATAATTTCGTCGCAGATTTCTTTAGCGAAGCCCATTTCGTGTGTCACGACGACCATTGTCATACCACTTTCAGCGAGTTTACGAATCGCATCGAGCACTTCCGTGACCATCTCAGGATCGAGTGCGGATGTGGGCTCATCGAAAAGCATGACTTGCGGATCCATCGCGAGCGCACGGGCTATTGCGACACGCTGTTGCTGGCCGCCTGATAATCGGTTTGGATAGGCGTCGAATTTGTCGCCAAGACCGAGTGAAGTCAGCAACTCTTTCCCTCGCTCTTCCGCCGCACTTTTGCTAAGTCCTTTTACATTGATTGGTGCCAGTGTCACGTTTTGCAACGCGGTTAAGAATGGATAGAGATTAAAGCTTTGGAAAACGAACCCAATTTCAGAACGTGCTTTATTAATATTTACTTTTTTGTCGTGAATGGAAATTCCGTCTACGATGATTTCTCCATTATCAATGGGCTCGAGCGCATTGATTGTTCGGATTAATGTAGACTTCCCTGCTCCACTTGGGCCAATAACAGCCACCACATGGGATTTAGGTACTTCAAGTGAGACGTCTGTCAGCACTTGATTCATACCGAATGTTTTATTGACATTTTTGATAGAAATCATATCTGACACTCCTTCACATCAAACTTCATGAATTTTCTCTCGCTAATAGCTTCTGTTCGATCGCACGGATGATCATGGACAACGTGAACGTCATGGCAAAGTACACTAGACCGACGAACGTCCACACTTCAATGGAGCGGAACGTTGTCGACACTAGATTCTTCGCATTCAATGTCAGTTCCGTTGCACCGATTACCGAGATCAACGATGAATCTTTAATTAGCATGATGAATTGTGAAGCAAGTGGTGGTAGAACGCGTCGGAATGCTTGTGGCAAAACAATCAAGCGCATGGCTTGCCAGTAGGTCATACCCGACGAACGGGCTGCTTCCATCTGACCTCTTGGCACGCCTTGTATTCCTGAGCGAACAATTTCCGCAATAAACGCAGCCGTAAAGACTGCCAAACCGATAATTGATCCCCAGTAGGAACCAAGTTTTAAAAACTGTCCCAGTACAAAGAAAATCCAAATCAATAATACTAGCAACGGCACGCCGCGCATGACTTCCACATAGGCTGAGGAAAGAATACGGATAAATCTATTGCGGGAAATTCTGCCCATTCCGATAATAACCCCAAGCGGAATAGCCAACAATAATGCAATCGCTGAAATTTCAAGTGTCTTTAGCGCACCTGCAATAAAGATATCCATATTTTGTGATATTACACTGAAGTCATATTCATAGCCGCCCATATTATTCTCCTGAAACCTTATCTAGCCAGTCGCTTTCCTCGAACCAACGATTTCTTGATTCCAACTCTTCTGGACTGTCGATATAGCTGAATAAGAATGAATTAAGCCATTGAACTGTTTCAAAATCATTTTTCTTTACAGCTATCCCTAAGTTCTCAGCAGATAATAAACCTTCCATCTGATGAACTTTCCCTTCGTTCTCCAAGCGCCATACTGCAACTGCAGGTTCGTCATAGACGACAGCATCCGCTTGTCCTGAACCCATCGTCGTAGCAGCTAACGGGAAGTCTTCAAAATCTACTACTTCCGCATTTTTAAACTGAGATTTCGCAAGCAAAGCACCTGTAGTTCCGATCCCTACAGCAATCTTCTTACCTTTTACATCGAGCTCTTCCCATGATTTAATGCCTTTGTTCGCTGCAGGTACCATGATGGCCTGACCTGTCTTGTAATATGGATTCGACATACTGACTGATAATGCACGGTCTCCACGAATCGTCATGCCTGCGATAACCATGTCCACTTCGCCTGTTTGCAAAGCTGGCACTAAGCCATCAAATACAAATTGCTTGAACTCTACTTCCGTTTTCAGCGCTTCCCCTACCGCATTTGCTAGATCGATATCATACCCAACAAAGCCGCCTTCTGTACTTTTCATTTCAAAAGGGAAATAACCGGGTGCAATTCCAATCACCAGTTTTTTGTTGTCTTTAATATTTTTTAATGTAGACTTCTCGGATGAACTTGCCCCTCCGCCGTCATTACTGCTACAACCTGCTACAACCAATACCAAAATTAGTACTAGTGCTGTAAACATCTTCTTCATACATTTCCCCTGCTTTCTCTCGTTTGGTATAAATATTCTAAATTAATATAATTATAAGATAATGAATAGTATCTGTCTACAAGTATATGTATACGGTTACTTGCATACTTCATACAGTAGCCAAGCTCTTATAATAGTTATTTACTCTAGTACTCAATATACGTTATAATGAATAAATATACAACAAAAAAAGTTTTATTCTATACTATTTAGGGGTATCTATAAGGGATAGCAACATAAAAAAACGACAGTTCGTTGAGATTTCTCTCAAGAACTGCCGCTACTACTTTAATGGAGCATAGGGGGCTCGAACCCCTGACCTTCGCACTGCCAGCGCGACGCTCTCCCAGCTGAGCTAATGCCCCTCGTATCTGATACAATATAGAGTATATCAACTGTTCGTTTAAAAAACAATAGGCAAGAAAGGTGGTTAATATGATGCAGCATGAAGAGAAAGAGTTGAATGAAACTGTACCTCTGTGCAACTCCAAGGGACTTCTGAATCCTGAATCAATAGGATACGCACGCAGCCCTTTAGTGAGAAGCAACTTAAAAGGTCAGTTCATGAAAAAGAAGCGCTGGAATCATTGGTGCGTCTACGGGGAAGATCTCTTATTGTCTGCCTCGATTGTACACCTGGATCATAAAGCAATTTGCCTCATTTACATACTGAATTATGAAACACAGCGTTTCTATGAAAAGCACGTAACCCTGCCTTTTGCGAGACGTGTAAAAATGCCAGAAGAGGCACTTGAAAGCATCAAGTTTGTACATGACGATATTACGGTTCAACTTGTTCACATGCAAGGTGAAACACATTTATCTGTCCTTATCCCTGATTTCGACAATGAAGTATTACACGCGGATTTGCATATTATTCATCCGGAGAAGGACGAGTCATTGAATGTAGTGATTCCGAAAAACCGTGACTCGTTCCATTTCACTTCTAAACATTCAATTATGCCGACCGGTGGATATGTACGCATTGGCGATCGTCGCTATGACTTCAATCCGTATTACAGTTTCGCCGTTTATGATTATGGTCGTGGTGTGTGGAATACCCGAACGAATTGGGAGTGGGCAATGGCCTCGCAGCGTACAAGCGGCAAACGTGTTGGATTAAATTTTGGTGGTAGTTGGACAGATGGTACCGGATTAACAGAAAACGCTGTCTTCGTGGAAGGCACAATGCATAAGATTCACGAGGATGTATTATTTGAGAGCGATAAAGAAAATCCGAAAAGTACTTGGAAGATCCAAACAAAGTTTTCAGATGACATTCAATTGACATTCAAACCATTTTTCCACAGCTCCACACTTGATCATTATCTCGTACGGAAGATGTCGATCAATCAATATGTCGGTTATTACCACGGGAAAGTTCGACTACCAAGCGGACAAGTTTTACCGATTCGACAGATGCTTGGTTCGATTTCAGAGCGCAAATATCACTAATTGTATCTTTACTCTGCTTTCACAGCCCCTAAATAAAGCAGTTCGGGTTTAAGATCCCTCTTTTTAGGTGATAATATAAGTAGTATACACTTTAGAAAGTGTGGCGCTTATGTCATTAATGCGAATGTTATCCATTGCAGGGGTTTCATCTATTTTACTTCTAGGCGGTTGCGCGTCAAAAGACGAAGCACCGAACAACGATGATGCGGTAAGTATTGAAGGTGAAAGTGAAGGCAGTACGATGAATACAGGCGACGGATACGGCTTCACAGATTTCGATTTGACGATCAAGAAAGATGATAAGAAAATCGAAACCGATTATGAGGATGTAAAGCCTGGCGATGCAGAGTATGTCAACGAATTCCAAGAAGTTGATCTCGAAGGTAATGAAGCAATTGACGATATGCATAAGATGTTTATGGAGATTTTGATTGATAGTGGCACTACAAAAGAAGAAGCGATTGATCGCATTCTGCAGTGGTATGGTCTTGATGATTATGATGAGTTTAAGTTGGATGTAGACTTTACAGACGACAAGTCCCTAAATATTGATGATAAGAAGTAATAACATGGAACAAGCCATTTATCCGGCATTGGATAGATGGCTTGTTTTTGTTTGGAATTAGACAGTTGGGTGAGGGTGAAAGCAACGTTGATCTGCGTTCCAGGCGGACGCTTTCCCATGGGCTCGGCTTGAGCCGCTTCCCTCACTTCATTTCACTCATCAATCATGATTCAACATCCCATAAAACACGCCTCTACGTTCCAATAGTTCTTCGTGACTGCCCGACTCAAGTAGCTCACCATCTGCGAGTAAAAAGATTTTGTCTGCTTGCTTGATCGTATTCAGACGATGGGCGATGACGAAACTGGTCCTTCCTTCCATCAGGCGCTCGAGCGCTTCTTGAATTGCTAGCTCCGTCACGGTATCGATACTACTTGTTGCCTCGTCCAGCAACAGCAACGTCGGATCCGCCACTAATGCGCGGGCGATGGATAGCAGCTGCTTTTGACCTTGTGAAATCTCTTCGCCACCCGCTGTCAGCACCGTATCATAGCCCATCGATAACTTGTTGATGAAGCTATGGGCATTGGCTTTTCTAGCGGCCTCTTCCACCTCTTCATCCGTTGCGTCAAGTCGGCCATAACGAATATTTTCGCGCACGGTCGCTTCAAATAAAAACGGATCTTGCAGGACGAAAGCCATTTGACTACGCACAGTTTGGCGCGGTAGTTCGTTGATCGGGATGCCGTCGAGTAAGATTTGCCCACTATCCGCTTCATAAAAACGGGATAGCAGTTGCATAATAGTGGTCTTGCCTGCTCCTGTCGCTCCAACGAAGGCTGCTGTTTCACCTGATTGAACGTGGAAACTAAGGTTTTTGATGATCGCTTCCTCTTCGTAACCGAATGTCACATTACGAAATTCGACATCACCGTGTAATGTTTCGGTCTGTTGAGTTGCTTCATCTTTTTCGACCGGTTCATCCATGATCGCAAACACTCGCTCTGCTCCCGCGATAGCGGAGAGTACCGTGTTAAATTGATTGGCAAGATCGTTCAGAGGTCGCGTAAATTGTCTTGCATACTCACTGAATATAACAATCGTCCCGACCGTTACACCACCAGATCCTGTCACCGCTAGCAGTCCCCCGACTCCTGCGACTATTGCAAATGACATATTATTGAGCGTGTTCATGACTTTCGGAATGAAACCTGAATACGTCTGAGCCCAGAAGCCTGCCGTTCGAAGATGCTCGCTTTTTTGTGCGAACTCTTCCATGACATTCTGTTCCTGCGAAAACGCCTTGACGACTCGTTGGCCCGAGACAGTTTCTTCAATCATGCCGTTTAATTCACCGATTGCGCGTTGCTGTTCTTTAAATAGAATGCTTGTCCGCCGAGTGATCCATCGCATCGCAAAAAACATTAACGGAACAATAATCATCGTCAGTAACGTTAATAAAGGACTGAGATAGAGCATAATCGATACTGTACCCACTAGTGTCAGTATACTGGAAAATACTTGGATCAATGAAGAATTCAATGTTTGGCTAACGTTCTCAATGTCGTTCGTCACGCGACTCATTAGTTCACCGTGTTGTCGTTTATCAAAGAAACGGATGGGCAACTTCTGTAGATGACCAAATAATTGCGTGCGCATACGATACACCGTTTGCTGCGCGATGCCGACCATCCAGTAGTTTTGAAAATACGTAGACAAAGAGAAGCCCGCATAGACAAGTAACAATAAACCAATCTGTAGGCTTAGTCCGTCCACTTCTTTCGGAATGATGAAATGGTCGATAATATTTCCGATCATCAACGGACCAAGTAGCGCAAGTCCGGAACTAACAAAAACGAGTGCCAGTACAGTGAGGAGTAAACTACGTTGTTGGTCAATCAACTGCCAAATACGCGTGAGAACGGATTTCCAATTACCCGCCTTCTGAACTTTTTTACGCTGTACTTTTGATAAATCGTTTTTTTGAATAATAGGTCCATAGCCAAATGGTTTTCGCATCATGCCACTCCCCCATTCTGTTGCGATTCTGCAATTTCTCGGTAGAACGAGGAAGTCTCTAATAGTTCTTCATGTGTGCCATAGCCAACTATTTTGCCATCTGACAATAATAAAATCGCATCAGCTATTTGAGCAGTTTGAATCTTTTGTGTGACGATAAACATCGTCGTATCTTCTTCACGTAAGGCTTCCCACAGTGCCGACTCTGTTTTAACGTCGAGTGCACTTGTGCTGTCATCTAAAATCAATAAGGATGGCTTACGGATCAATGCGCGTGCAATGGATAGGCGCTGCTTCTGACCGCCTGATAAATTGACTCCACGTTGTCCAACACGTGTTTCATACCCTTCTGAAAAGTGCATGATCGATGAATGAATTTGTGCCTTTTTAGCAGCCTCTTCAATTTCATTCGCTGTGGCATCCGGTTTACCCCATGATAAATTTTCTGCTATGGAGCCAGTAAACAGCATCGATTGCTGGGGCACATAGCCGATCAAATTACGCAACGTGTCAAGCGGCCATTCTTCTATGTACTTGCCGTCAATCCACACAGCACCTTCAGTAACTGTGAACATACGCGGTAATAATTGAAGCATCGTAGATTTACCTGATCCAGTAGCGCCCATGATGACAAGCTTTCCGCCCGCTGGAACTTCAAACGATACGTCTTTCAGCACGTCTTCCGTAGTTCCTGGATAGCGGAAGGATACATGTTCAAAACGGACAGACGCTGCACCTCGTGGACGATTTTCGCCAATCTCAAGCTGTTCAAGTTCATCGTCAGCCACTAGCAATTCTTCCATTCGTTCGGAAGATGCTTTTGCACGGGAGAAGATTACAATTAAAAAGGAAAACATCGAAAATGCACTGGTCATACGCATCGTGTAGTTAACGACCGCTACGACGTCTCCGACAGGCATTCCTGAATTACGAACTTCATCTGCACCGAACCAAAGTACTGCCATAAAGCTAACGTTCATGATAAACAACAAGACAGGCAAAATCAGTTCCATCAATCGCATGGCGCGGACACTATCTTTCTTCAGTGCGCCGGCTGCTTTTGAAAAACGGTTCGTTTCAAAAACACCTCGCAAATAGGCTTTAATGAGACGAACCGCTTGTAGATTTTCTTGCACGAGTTGATTTACTCCATCTAAACGACGCTGCACCAAGCCGAATAAACGGACGCCTTTTCGTGCCATGATAATAAGAAACACAGCTAAGAATGGCGCACCAATCAGTAGAAATATCGCGAGCCTAGGACTGACAACGAATGCCATAATTAAGCTTCCGATTACCATCAACGGCGCGCGGGCCATAATACGCAATCCCATAAAGAGTGCGTTTTGTGCAAGCGTCACGTCACTTGTCAGACGTGTAATAAGACTTGACGTCGGAAAGCGCAAAAATGCTGCCAACGAAAACGTTTGAACACGCTGAAACAAAGCCTGTCTTAGATCATAACCAAAGCTTTGTGCCGCATGCGCTGCGAAATAAGAATTGACAACACCTGTAATAAGCGCCAAGAAAGCTAAAGCCATCATGACACTTCCCCACACTAGAACAGTGTTCAAGTCTTCTTTCATAATTCCATCATCTATAATTCGACCAATTAGCAATGGCTGAATTAATTCGACCGATAGTTCGAGTAACATTAGTACAATAGCAATGAACATCGGCCATTTATAAGGAAGTGCGTAACGGAAAACTGTCTTCATATAGGTCACCTCTTACTCGCTGTCATTCCATTCATTATGTCATATGAAATGACTACGTGTACAGACGAAGACCTACACTTCGCTATGGTCATACTCCTGATAGGCTTCAGGCGGTGGAGCGGTTTTCTTCTTGCGATTACCACCGACTGATAGCCAGACGACTCCGACGAGCATGACCGCTGCGCCACTAATTTGCCAGACACCCATCGTTTGGCCAAGCCATAGTACGGAGACGATAGCTGCTGTCAGTGGCTCGAAGCAGGAAAGCACGCTTGTTTCAACAGGAGAAATGAACGTCATACTATGCAGGAACATAATAAATGCTAGCGTTCCCATAATGATCACAAGTAACAACATCCCCATCGCTGGGCCGTTAAGCAGAACACCTAGGTTCATGAAGAACATCGGTAAATTGATGATGAATAAAGTGACTCCTCCAATGAACATACCCCAGCCGACGACAAGTAATACACCCCACTCTGCCATAAGTACGACAGGATATAATGTATAGAATGTGAATGCAAACCCTACAATGACGCCCCATACAATTGCGGTAGTATCCAATGAAATACTTGAGAACGAGCCATTTGTTAATAGTAGGATCAAACCGAATAACGCGACGATCATTCCGATCACTTGACCGCCTGGCGGGAATGACTTTTGAAGAATAGACAATAAGATGATGATGTAGACGGGTGCAACGAACTGGAATAACGTGGCCACTACTGCGTCACTGTGTGCAATCGTCTGGACGAATCCGTATTGTACACCGAGCATCCCGATGACACCGAACATCACCATTTTACGCAACCACAACTTCTGCCTCATAGGGCGACCAATTTGTATGCCTTTTGCTTTCAATAATAATAAAACTACAGCCCCTGCGATCGTCAAACGTAGGATTAACATCATAGAAACAGACATCTCACTATGGTTCAAAATCCACTCCATCATGGGTCCCGTGGCTCCCCACAACATGGATCCTATAACGATCATCATAATTCCTTTTAATCGCAACATTATCCGTCACCCCTAACTAATTCCTTATTTTTTAAACTATATAGTATAAAATTCACATATAAGATATAGACACAACGGTGTTTTGCTTTATAATAGTTATATAGTAGATTGGAAAGGAGTATCTCTATGCATACAATTAGCTTACCAGAGACTAGCGAACATCATGCACTAGTCGATAGTCTTAATAGATACCAATTAGTTACACATACAGACGGCGAAGGTCTAATCACCTATGCCAATCAAAATTACCTAACTGTCAGTGGTTGGACTCCTAAGCGTATTATAGGTAAATCCTTCTGGCAAATGTTCTCCGACCGAGCTGAAAGTCAGGAAATAGCGAATGCCATTTGGGACCGTTTATTGTCCGGCAAAACATGGGTGGGCAAGGTAGAAAAAATGACTCGCGTAGGCGAACCGTTCTTTGTCAATACACTGGCTGTTCCTACCCTCTCTGATTTTGGCGAACTGCAATCCGTGTTTTTCCTAGAGCTTGATATCACAGAAGATATCCGCTTGCAGGAACGTTTAGGAGAAATTGCATTCATTGATGTGGAAACTGGACTCATGAGCCGACATAAGTTGGAACAAGTAGTCAATGAATCCATCACAACTGGCACGCATTTTTCATTCGTCTATTTGACAATTGATCATTATTTCACTATGAAAGAGCTGCAATCCCAGGAATCTGAGACACAGCTGATCCAAGAATTTACCAACCGACTAAAGCGCTACTTCCAAGATAGCCCCATTGCGCGTATCGATACGAATAGCTTTGTTGTGTTGACAGCTTTCGGAGATTGGTATATTCAAGGTTTTTATGATTTCTTGAAGCAGCAGCCCGTCTACCTCAGCCAAAACGCACAGACCCTATCGATCAGTGGCGGGATCGTACGTTTCCCAGAAGATCAACAAACATATATGCAACTCTATAAAGTGGCAATGACAGCTGCGGATGACGTGATCAGTCAAGGTGGCGGGCGGATAGCATCCCTTTCTGCTCAGTCCCATAAAATTCTGAACCGACGATTGGAAATTGACCGCAAGATGCTAACCGCACTCGATCGCAATTCATTACACGTAGCTTATCAGCCTCAACTCGATGTGGCTAGCGATAAAATCACTTGCTACGAAGCACTCGTGCGCTGGGAAGATGAAGATTTAGGTGTCATCAGTCCTGACGAATTGATTCCCATTGCAGAAGAAAATGGCTTGATTGAAGAAATCGGCGCCTATGTTGCAGAAGAAGCCATGACGTTCGTGACGAAATGGCATCGCATTGGTAATGATATGAGTATTTCTATTAACTCGTCCATTCGCGAATCACTGAATCCGCAATGGAAAGATCGCTTGATTTCTATTTTAAATGAGACCGGTTGCCCTGCGCATAAAGTACATCTTGAATTCACAGAGAAATTTGCACTTAAAGCGGAAGAAGAGCAATCCGTACTGGGGCAAATGTCAGAACTGCAAAAACTCGGTTTGCAGTTTACGCTTGACGATTTTGGTTCGGGATATGCATCATTACGCTACTTGCAACATTTACCAATTTCTAGTGTGAAGATTGATCGCGTCTTTATTGATGCGTTGCTTAGCAATCCCAAGACACAAAAGTTGATTGAAGGATTGATTCTTCTTACCAAGAAATTAAACTTATATACAATTGCAGAAGGTGTCGCCAATGAACAGCAATTTGAATTGCTGAAAGAGATGGGCATTGATGCTATGCAAGGTCACTTCATCGGCATGCCGTTGCCTGCTGAGCAGATCGAAATTCAATAAATTATCTTTATACAAATCAGATGGAGCTCCTTTCGTATAGAAAGGGCTCCATTTTTGTCTAACTTGTTTAATTGTGGTCGTTACTAGTGCGTTTGATTACAGCTTACTGTACAAGGGCTGAAAAGACAACCTTTTTCGATTGCGTAGAGGAGGTCATGTGTTAACTGTAGGCTCTCAGTGGTCATTTGTGGCGTTTTTGAAAGAGGGGATAGTGGTTGGACCCCGTTGATCTGCGTTACAGCCAAGCGAACAGCGAAGGGTTCGCTTTGCCGTATTTCTGCGCCTTTTTGCAGAAATCAAGGCAGGAATTTCTGGAGGGTGGGCGGTAAACCACACCTCTTCACTCCGATCAAATAAGTGACTACAACAAATATATTTCACAAACGACCCGATTGTTTAATCCGAGAAGTTATCAAACAAATATTTTATAGCTTCTTCTCCTTCTACGTCTCCTACACTCTTAAATCGCTCAACAACAATATCACTATCTTCAGCAGCAAACTCAACTTCCCATCTTTCACCAGGAACTGAAATATCAACCCTTACATATTCGTCTCTAGTTTTGTCTAAAGTATAATAAATTTTATTACGTTCTAGTTTTTCTAAAAACTCAATAAAGTTTTTCATTACTACACCTCTTTCATTCCTCAAAATGGCCCTATTACAGAATTATAAGCCTATCTTACTTTCCTATTACTATAGCAGAGATATCCAAATTACTTAAATAGATTTACTAACGTCCTATCTAGTGCCACTTGATGCTTTAATGGGATGTTCGTTCGCATAAAAAAATCCCGTAGAAGACAAAGCTGTCTTCTACGGGATTTCTTAAAAATTATGCTTCTACTGTTTGTTTTTCAAGTGATTCATTATACATATCTTTATCGAGTTCACCAGTCACGCGGGCTGTAGTGACACCGGCTGTCATTGAACCACTGACGTTTACAGCAGTTCGGCCCATGTCGATTAATGGTTCAACCGAAATCAATAACCCCGCGAGTGCGACGGGAAGATTTAGTGCCGACAAGACGAGAATTGCAGCAAATGTCGCGCCTCCCCCAACGCCAGCTACACCAAATGAGCTAATCGCAACAACAGCAATCAATGTCAATAAGAACATTGGTTCAAGTGGGTTTTGACCTACTGATGGAGCAATCATGACAGCGAGCATCGCTGGGTAAATTCCTGCACAGCCATTTTGCCCGATGGATAAACCAAACGAACCAGAAAAGTTTGCGATCCCTTCAGGTACACCTAAACGGTTTGTTTGTGCATGAATCGTTAACGGTAATGTACCCGCACTTGAGCGTGATGTGAAGGCAAATATTAATGCTTCACCTGCTTTTTTCACATATGTCACTGGATTTAATCCCGATAATGTAATAATGAGCAAGTGAATGCCGAACATCACGATTAAGGCGACATAAGAAGCAAGGACAAACTTCCCGAGACTGTAGATTGCCATAAAGTCAGACGTCGCGACAGTTCGCGCGATAATCGCCAAAATACCATATGGCGTCAAACGTAGAACGATTCGTACAACACCCATGATCAATGCGTAAATTGCGTCAATTCCCTTTTTCACCGTGACCGCATTTTCTTCATCTCTTCTTGTAATCGCTAAGTAAGCAAACCCAAGGAATGCTGCAAAAATAACGACCCCAATAGTTGAAGTTGGACGTGCCCCTGTGAAATCTAAGAAAGGATTAGCAGGTAATAAATCAATGAGCTTCTCAGGTAACGAAAGATCGGCTACCGTTTCGAGGTTTTCTTCCATAGAAAGCCCACGTGCCGCTTCTGCTTCTCCTGACACAATTTCAGAAGCGTCCAGTCCAAATAGAAGCGTAACTGAAATCCCTACAATCGCAGCAATCGCGGTAGTCCCGACGAGCATACCTAAAATCGTACCTGCCATTTTCCCAAAGTTTTTCCCGATAGTTACTTTCGTAAAGGCCGCTAAGATGGAAATAAAAACTAGTGGCATAACAATCATTTGCAGTAATTTAACATAGCCGGTTCCGATTAAGTTAAACCACGGCATCGACTGCTTGAGGATTTCTGACTCTGTCCCGTATGCAAAATGTAAAATAAGTCCGTATCCAATCCCGAGCCCAAGTCCCGTAAAAACGCGTTTTGAAAATGAGACCTTTTTGCGATTCATTCTATATAATAGGCCGACGAGCAACAATAGACCCGCAATGTTCACAATAAGTAAAAAAGTATTCATCATTCTATCCCCTCTATTTATATATTATTGTAGTATTTCATACAAACTATACTCTATCCCTCCAATCCCTATTCGTCAAGTAAGATTTAAAGATTAATTATAGTAGACAATCTATCACGCTACTCACTTGAACTAACATCTCTTCTCACAACAGTTATAGCAATTAACGTTATGTATCGAAGACTCCAATAAAAAAAAGGAATACCGACTAAGCTGCATAGAGTCGGTATTCCCATGAATGAGTTAAGGATCAAGTAGCGTTTACTTTTACTTCGCTAGTGTGTCCAGCGGTGCAAATCCATTCAACGCGTAGCTTCTGACTTCATTTGGAGAAATCGTGTAAACAGTGTCTCCACTATATAACAAGCGGCGGATTTCTTTTTCCCAGTCCATATAGTCATTTGTCATGCGCTGCGTCAAATCAGCCGCTTGGACGATGCCTTTTTCTACTGTGATTTCGTAAATCATTGCGCCTGACCTTTGCAAGTCTACGACGCCTCCCTCACGTTCAGATTGTTGATAAATGCTGACGGGGAAACCATACAAGTTGCGAGACGGATGAATGAACAATGCATGATGGTCGTCTTGTACCGATGAGTAAGTTCCCTGCCCACCGATGATTTCAGTATCAGTTTCTTTCGGTTTCGCGAAATCGGTTACGTCAAACAAAGAAATTTTCATACCACCCGTTTGGATGATCGGCTCGCCACCTTGTGGATTTTTCTTTGCGATTGTTTCATAGCCGAAGCCAATCAAATGTCCTTCGTCAAGCGGGTGTAAATAATTACTGAATCCTGGAATTTTTAATTCGCCGAGCACTTTGGGATTATTCGGATCTGCTACATCCATGACAAATAGCGGATCGGTTTCACGGAATGTGACCATATACGCCTTATCACCAAGGAACCGTGCGGAATAGATGCGTTCATTGACCGCCAGATTTTCGACTGATCCGACTTGCTTCATATTTTCGTCGAGAATGAACAAATGGTTTTTTGCTTTATTACGTTCATCCCATAGATTACCTTCTGTTGTGACGGTTCGAAAATAGCCGTTGTGCTCATCCATCGAAAATTGATTTAAGATGGTCCCTTTTAATTGAGCGGTTTGCAGGAAATTCACTTGCGTTTTATCTAGAGCGAATTTGTATACTTCGCTAGTATTTTGATGTTGGTCTTGGTAGTTTGTAGACGTCAGATAAAGGTGATCTGCTGACATGTAAAGTTGTTCGCCACTTCCAAGATACGCTTTCGTATTCACTCCACCCTTTTCCCCCGATTCTATATCAAGTGTCGTGATGATCGAGTAAGAGGGTTCCATCGCGCCTGGCAAAATAGAGATTTTATCGAGTGCTAGCGATTGTACTTTTTGTTCGACTGATGAATCATAGACTTTCGGCAATAACTGATCTTCTGCCGGTACTGGATGATCGTACCAAAGGAATGGTTGGTTATTCGTGATCATGTAAACGTATGGACCAATTTTACGCGTACCGATTACGTAACCTTCTGCACCTGTTTCACGAATAAGTTTCGGATTTGTGCGGTCCGTGACATCGTACACACGAATGACGGATAGTTGTTGCATCGACATCATACGATCTTCCATCATTTTTGAATCCGTATTGGATGTCGGGGCATTTAGATTTTGACCACCGATTAGTACGACTTTGTCTTGATCAACGTACAGTTCGTTTGCATAGAATCCATCCGTGAAATCTACCTTGCTAGCGTGAACCATGTCTTTTGGATTGCGGATATCTGTGATGATCAACCCATCTCCGTTTAAGACTTCGTAAAGGTAGTCACCATCTGTTTTGACTTGGTCCGCCTCATCTACCCCTGCTACTTGTTGATTGGTCTGTGAATAATCGGGACCGCCACCAGATGCTGAAGAAGCTTTATCTTCCGTGGAAGATTCCATCATGATTTCACTCCTTCCTTGCGGCTCTATCCGCTCGAAGAAGTTTTCGATTTCTTTAATAGAGTTTACAGGTTGCACCGATTCTAGAACGGTGAATGAAAGCGCCTTATCCTCTGCTCGCTTCCATATGCCAAAACTATTCGATGGAATATGCAATGTATAGTTTCCTGGTTGTAGCTCACCTATTTGTAATGAGGTATTGCCATTTCCGTACGAAAGCTCGGCTTGGGTTTTCTTATTGCTTTTCGTCACGTGAAACTGCGAAGCATCCATGCTCTTTTTCACGGGGGCAGTAAAATAGATATTCAGCGACTGGCCCGCAAGCACAGACTTTGTGGATGTAATTCCGACTTTCGGCCAGAATAGGAAACTGATCAGCACTAAGATTCCGATCGTTCCCGCTGCACCAAGTACAACAAGCCATCTGCCTGTATTCATAGTTTTCATCTCCTTTAGTTTTGATGTGTACTAAAGTAGACTGAAAACTTTTGATTTCGTTACACTTTATTTTTAAATTCTACAACTTCTTCCATTGTCTGTCGCCTTCATCTTTTTCGTTGCTGACGGATTGTGAAATGAATAGTGACCCATTTATTTTTCAATAAAAAAGAGAGAGTAGAAATCCACTCTCCCTAGTTTTTGTTTAGTTACTAACAATCGATAATCCCCTAAGCTGTTCAATCGCCTGCTCGATCAATTCGACTTTCTGCACGAGAGCGAGTCGGACAAAGCCATGTCCTGCTGTGCCGAAAATGCTGCCGGGTACCATGACGACGCCTGCTTGTTTAATGACCTCGAAGACGAATTCTTTGTCGGCCATGTCGTATGGATACTTCGCCCAGACGAACATTCCTCCTTCAGACGGTGTCGTTTCCCAGCCTAGAGATGCGAGTCCGTCCATTAAGGCGTGGTGGCGTTTCGAGAACTCGGCGCGTAGGCGATCTGTGATTTCTTCCCCGTTATCAAGCGCAACAATAGCAGCTTCTTGAATCGGTCCGAACGTTCCATAGTCGAGGTTTGATTTCAGTTCGCGTAGTACTTTGATCATTTCTGCATTTCCGACGAAGTAAGCGATCCGTGCGCCAGCCAAGCTGAAGCTTTTCGACAATGAGTTGATTTCCATGCCGACCTCCATTGCGCCTGGTGTGGTGAGGAAACTTGCGGGACGGTCGCCCGTGAAATAGTACTCCGAGTAGGCTGCGTCATGTAGTACAATGATTCCATATTTCTTTGCGAACGCTACGACTTCTTCGAAAAAGGCTTCACTTGGCATAGCGGGTACTGGATTTCCTGGCAAGTTCAAGATGAGAAGTTTCGTCTTTTTCAGCACGTCTTCTGGGACTTCATTCAAATCTGGTAAGAAGCCATTTTCTGCAAGTAATGGCATGTAATACGGCACTGCACCTGCTAATTTAATTCCTGCGTCATACGCGACGTAGGCTGGGTTAGTTGTCAGAACGTAATCTCCTTCATCGCAAAATGCGAACGGCAAGTGGACAAGACCTTCTTGAGAACCCATCGTCTGAAGAACTTCCGTTTCGGGATTAATGATGACACCCGTGCGTCTTTTATAATAATTCGCGACCGCTTCATGGAATCGCTTCGTCCCTCCGAGTGTATAACCGTAAGAAGAGGCTAACGCGCTTTGTTCGGACAACGCATTACGTACACGTTCGTCAGGTGGAAGATCTGGACTCCCAAGACTTAGATCGACGACTTGTGCACCTGTTGCTTTCTTCTCTTCAGCGGCTGCTTTCAGATCACCAAAAATAGCTGGTGAGAAAATGGACATTTTTTTGGAAGGTTGAAAATTCATGAAGACACGCTCCTTGGCTGTTATAGGTTAGTTAATGACTTCATTATAACACGCAAAAAGTTCATCCGGAATCGTTTTCCCGATGAATATCACAGGTTTGCAGGGTAACAATAGGGGAATACTTTCGATAATGATAACTAAAGGAGGGTCTTACGTGAGTAAAGATCAATACGAGAAAATCGACGAGCAAGTACAAGGGCAAACACAATCTACCCAACCTGGTGTCGAGGAGGACATGCACCCCGCGCCAATCTACGACGATCCTAATTTTACAGGAGCAGATAAACTAAAAGGGAAAACCGCGCTCATCACAGGCGGAGACAGCGGGATCGGACGCGCTGTCGCTGTCGCTTACGCAAAAGAAGGAGCGAATGTCGCCATCGCCTATCTTGCCGACCAAGAAGATGAAGATGCGGATCAAACGATAAAACTCATTGAGAAGTACGGTGGCAAAGCAAAGAAATATCAAACGGACATCAGCAAAGAAGAAAACTGTAAACAATTAATTCAACAAGTAGTCAAGGACTTTGGTAAGTTAAATATACTCGTCAACAACGCGGGAAAACAATTCCCTCAAGAATCGATCGAAGATATTACCGAAGAACAATTAAAAGAGACATTCGAAACCAACTTCTTCGGCTTATTTTTCATGTCCAAGGCGGCAGTGAAGCATATGGAAAAAGGCGATTGCATCGTCAATACATCATCTGTAACAGCCTACAACGGATCACCCGGGCTGCTTGATTATTCCGCCACAAAAGGCGCCATCACAAGCTTCACACGTTCTCTTGCACTAAACCTTTCAGACCAAGGCATCCGCGTCAACGCGGTAGCACCCGGACCCATTTGGACACCATTGATCCCATCAACATTCGATGCACAAAAAGTAGAAAACCAAGGATCAGACACCCCCATGCAACGCCGCGGCCAACCAGCCGAAAACGCACCCGCCTACGTGTTCCTAGCCTCACAGGACTCTAGCTACATGACTGGACAAACGATACACGTCGATGGTGGAGATTTTGTCGGTTCTTAATTTGATAAGCTGAAAAGATGTTAGTAGTGGATTCGTTTTTCTAATCAGAGAAGTTCGTTTGCAGTACTTTTCAAGCTTATATAACTTCAGAAAAAGACACCAGTTGATCTTAGTTTCAGGCGGCGACTCCCCGATTTATCAGCGTGCGCCTTGAGACCCCGCAGGGAGCGCAGCGTACGAGGAGGCACAAGCCACGCCCATGGGAAAGCGTCCGCCTGGAACGAAGATCAACGGCCTTTCCCCCTTCTCCCCCTAACACAGCAAAAAAGACGATCCCTATATGAGATCGTCTTTTTTGCTATGCATTCATTCCTCAAACGGCCACTTCGGCAACATGCGATTCAACTTCTTATCACTACGCTCCCCAAGCACATATCCCGCCTGCATCAACGTATGAATCTCCCGCGTCCCCTCATAAATAACAGGCGCCTTTGAATTACGCAAATAACGCGCTACCGGATACTCATCCGAATACCCATACGCCCCATGAATCTGCACCGCATCGTCCGCCGCCTGATTGGCAAAATCACAAGCTTGCCACTTTGCAAGCGACGTTTCGCGTGTATTACGAACTCCTTGATTCTTCAGCTCACCTGCACGATATACAAGAAGACGGCTCATCTGATAACCCGCTTCCATCTTCGCAAGCATCTGTTGCACAAGCTGATGCTCCCCTATCTTCTTGCCGAATGTCTCACGCGTCGTTGCGTACTCTACACTGGATTCGAGACAGGCATACAATAATCCGACAGCACCAGCCGCAACGGTAAAGCGACCGTTATCAAGCGCCGCCATAGCAATCTTGAACCCTTCGCCTTCTTCGCCAAGCAAATTCGTAGCGGGTACACGAACGTCTTCAAAGAACAACTCGCCGGTGTTGCCTGCACGAATACCGTATTTTCCTTTGATCGCTTTCGATGAAAATCCAGGCAGTGTACGCTCTACAATAAACGCGCTAATGCCGTGGTGCTTCTTCGATTTATTCGTATAAGCGAAAACGAGGAAGTTGTCTGCAGAATCACAAAGTGAAATCCACGTTTTCTGGCCGTTCAATATATAATCATCCCCATCACGAACCGCTGTCGATTGAATGGCGGAAACATCAGAGCCAGCGCCTGGTTCCGTTAATCCGAATGCGCCAATTTTCTCGCCTTTCGCTTGCGGCACCAGATACCGCTGCTTCTGCTCTTCCGTCCCCCATTGCATCAGTGTCATACAATTCAAGCCAATATGCACGGAAACCGCCGTTCGAAAAGCCGTGTCTCCACGTTCGAGTTCTTCACATAGTATCGCCAAAGCATTATAATCCATGCCGCTGCCACCGTACTTTTCCGGCACACAGACGCCCATGAATCCTAGATCTGCGAGTCGTTTCCAAATCGCTTCGTCAAAGCTTCCTTGTGCATCCCATTTTGCAATATGCGGCATGATTTCCGCGTCCACGAACTGTCTTGCCGTTTGTCGCAACATTTTCTGTTCATCTGTAAATGTAAAGTCCATCTTCGTGTCCTCCTTTACAATGAAACTATGCTTTTTCAAACCAAGCGTTTACCGCAATTTGTCCGACAGGCACACGGTATACTCGGTTGTACAACTGTCGATAAAACTTCCGGAACTTGCGCTCATTAAGCTCCGGTAACTTGATACTAGTCATCAATAATAATGGATGCTTGAAATTCGTCAATTTGATCGTTTGGTCGAGCGTTAATCCATTGCGTTCGTAAAACGCGATACGGCGAGTGCGAATAGATAATTGTTCTTCATTTTGGGACAAGTCCGGATCTTCTACTTCGAGTAAAATCCCTTCCGGTGATAACGCATCCAAACGGCGAAGCATCACGCTGCCTAACCCGTATGAACGGAATTCGGGCGCAATTGCTAAGTACAACACGTGTATCCCTCCGTACTTCGGAATTTTTTGATAGATTGCATAGCCGTACACGTTGATGCCATCTGTCAAATAGACTGCATGTAGAATCTTCTTCTTTAACGCCTTACGCATAATCGGAAATGGGATATGGTCGAGAAAGCCGAAATCCACCAGTACGAATTTGAATAGTCTATTCAACGTCCGACGATTCGTTGCCAAGTGCTGTAGCCCCATCTGAGAGGTGTTTAATGTTTGTTCATGCATTTTCACTTCACTCCTTAGTAATACGAGGAGATGGTCTGTTGAGATCTAAATCCACGCTTTACTACCAGTATATACTGTATTAGGCCCGTTGTACGTCGATGACAACTCCGCGTTTCTTCATTTCTTCGATATACAGTTTGCCAGGTACAATTTTTTCCGGTGGATAAGCGCCTCTTTGCGTAATCACTCCATTGCCAATCATTTGCGCGACGACAGAGATCGTGTTGGCTGTAGCTAGCGCCATGGCAGTTTCATTGGTATTCTGATCTTTTTCGGTAATCATATTGAACGTTACTGTATGCGGTTGTTGATCTTTTATTCCGCTTACTATAACCCGCAGCAATACAGCGTCCGATTTTTCCCCAAGACGTAATTGTGGCGTCAAATGAGCGAGCATGACGTCGCGCACACGTAGCGGTCTACCATCTACACGGATCGAGGATTCTCTAGATAGTAAGCCAAGATCGACTAATACTTGAACCTTGTCGGCATGACCTGGGTAGCGGATCGTCTTGTACTCTAGTGTTTCGATAGTAGGAAACGACTCGAGCATGGTCGACGTACCACCTGATGTATGGAAGGCTTCCATTTCACCATAGCGATCGAATTCCAGCGTTTCGATTTCCGATAATGAAGGCAGTTCCTTCACTTCACCATTTCGCATAACGCGGGACGTATCCGTGTAATGATCGAATAATCCTTCCAATGAAAAGACGACATTATAATTTAAGGGTGGTTCAGGCTTGACCGGAACACCGCCTACATAAAGTTTGATCGATTGCGTTTCATCCAGTAAAGACGCGCCGTAACCTGCGAGAATATTAATCATACCGGGCGCTACACCTAGATCCGGAATGAGCGTCACGCCTTTCGCAGCAGCCTGTTCGCTTAGCGCGAGAACTTTCTCCGTTGCTCCACCGATATGTCCACCTAAGTCCACAACATGTACGCCTCGTTCTACAGCGCAGCGGGCAACCGATTCATTGAATGTATAAAACAGTGCGTTGACGACAATATCTCCAAGCCCGATGACATCACTGAGTTGCTCTTCATTGGTCGCGTCGAGCAATAAAATATCGAGCTTTTCATTCATTAGTTCTTCTGCAAAATCTTCCGCTTGTCGAATGGCACGATCTGCAAGATACACTTTCTTCACTTCATCTTGCTTAACTAAATCACGAACTACTTCTTTTCCCATTAATCCTGCACCTAATACAACAACTTTCATTTGCTCATCCCTTCTTCCTGTGAGTTCATTCCGTATCGATTTGCGCGCGCTGCAACTTGCCGCTGTAATCGATATAAATGCTCTTCCATTCCGTAAAGACGTCCAATGCCGCCACACCAGAGTCTCGATGACCGTTCCCCGTACCTTTCGTTCCGCCAAACGGTAGATGAATTTCTGCGCCTGTCGTGCCTGCGTTAATATAGACAATGCCGGTGTCTAGGTCGCGTTGTGCACGGAATACTTTATTGACGTCTTGCGAGAAAATGGAACTGGATAAGCCGTAAGCTACGCTGTTATTTACTTCGATCGCTTCATCCAGACTGCTGACCGTAATCAATGAAACAACAGGACCGAAAATTTCTTCCTGCGCTAGTCGGCTGTCCCATGCCACATCTACAAATAACGTTGGTTCGAAATACTGTCCGCTAGCGAATTTACCTTCATTCAGCACATTTCCGCCAGCTACGAGATTTGCACCTTCCTCTTTGCCAATTTCAATATAACTTTGAATTTTCTCGAGTGCCTTTTCATTGATGACAGGACCCACTTTTACCGTTTCATCCAGTCCATCACCCATCGTCAGATCTTTCATACTTTCGATCAGACGTTTCTGCAACTCTTCTTTGACATCTTGATGAACAATCACGCGACTGCAAGCTGTGCAACGCTGCCCCGCCGTTCCAAATGCGCTCCATAAAATCCCTTCGACCGCGAGTTCAATATCTGCGTCTTCCAATACGACGACCGCGTTTTTGCCACCCATTTCAAGCGATACTTTCTTCAAGTGACGACCGCCCAACTCCGCGACATGTCGACCTGTTTCCGTCGAGCCAGTAAACGAAATTACGCGAACGTCGGGATGTTCGATCAGCGCTGTACCAACATCTGAGCCTGAACCAAAGACGATATTCGCCACGCCATGCGGCAAGCCAGCTTCTTCGAAAATCAACGCCATTTCATACGCCATGAGTGGAGTTTCCGTCGCCGGTTTCCAGATGAATGTATTGCCCGCCACAATTGCCGGGAACGACTTCCACGTCGCAATCGCAATCGGGAAATTCCACGGTGTAATCAGACCCACCACGCCAATCGGTGCACGAACACTCATCGCGAACTTATCCTGCAGCTCGGACGGCACCGTTTCACCAAACAAACGACGCCCTTCTCCTGCCATGTAAAACGCCATATCGATTCCCTCTTGCACTTCACCGCGCGCCTCTTCTATTACTTTACCCATTTCCTTCGTCAGCACGCGTGCAAGATGTTCTTTTTTATCTTTCATCATACGGCCGATTTCATAGAGATAATCCGCACGCTTCGGCGCCGGCACCAAAGCCCACTTCTTCTGCGCCTTCTTCGCTGCCACAACCGCCTGATCTACCTCTTCCTCCGAAGACAAAGGCACCTGCGCCAACTCTTCCCCATTCGCCGGATTAAGCACAGCCGTATAACGAGCCGCCTCCCCTTGCCAAACACCATCAATATAATTAGTCAGCTTCATCAAAACTACTCCTCTCTACTCCGTATAGTTTTCGTAAGTTGTCCCTATTAGAATTGTTCGACAATATATCATCCTATTCCTCTAATACAAGGTATATTCCCAAGATTTAAACGGTTTAATCAAAGTAAGAAACGGTACTAACCCCACTTCGGCGCTTGCAGATGGCTCTCGCAATAAGCCTACTGATTAGAGACGCCTCCGTTTTATATGTAGCTGGAGATCTTTACATATCACTAAAATAGAAGGGCAAACTAGTTGATCTGCGTTTTAGGCGGCGACTCCCGCGGGAAAAGCATGAGCCTTGAGACCCCACAGGAACGAAGTGACGAGGAGGCTCAAGCCATCATAGCTGTCAACTTAAGAAATAGGTGTACTTTTCTTAAAAAGATGGTAAAGATACATACCATCTTTTTTGAAAGGAGTTCTTTTTATGTCTATCAACCATCATTTTGACATGC
>NZ_PDYW01000024.1:0-36333 GCF_002743245.1 Sporosarcina sp. P26b | reverse complement strand
GTATGGTATTCTCAAGTTGTGCCACTATAAAACTTCCTCTCATTGTTTGTCTCGTAACTTCAATGATACACGAAATTTTATAGTGGCA
This sequence comes from Sporosarcina sp. P26b, assembly GCF_002743245.1. Classification (NCBI taxonomy): domain Bacteria; kingdom Bacillati; phylum Bacillota; class Bacilli; order Caryophanales; family Caryophanaceae; genus Sporosarcina; species Sporosarcina sp. P26b. The sequence goes on along the minus strand of NZ_PDYW01000024.1, from coordinate 36,245 downwards.
TTTTTTTATTTGAATTTAGATGGCTAACTTGATTGTACAATTGGCCGTTTATAAAAATGCTGCTAAACGTCTCAGAAATATAAAGAAAAAGCATCAATGAAATCGATTATTATTTCATTGATGCTTTTTTATGTAAGTATAAAGCTTGGCTTACTTCACAAACGCCCCAGATAGCGGTACAACTTCTAATCAACCTTATAGATTTCAACCCATTCTATTCATCATCTTTCTTAACGAGCTTTTTTAGGGTTGTGTTGATATTAATAAGAGCGATGAGGATAAAACCAAGCATTATAAAAGTTACAATCTCACCTGTAAAAAAGCAACAATACCCAAAATCAACGCATATAACGAGTACATTCAGTTGTTCATAAAATCCTATCTTTCCTACAAAATGGCCCGTTTGCGGCACATTGATTTCATTATACCTTACATTCATCAGTATATAAACACTTCAATATATTCGAATTAATTAGCCGGACTAGAAAAAGGGTAATTTACTGAAATATCGACATTGAACTATTTTATTTCCAAGACTTTTGATACTTTCAAAATAAACTCTTATAATACAGGGAACACGTTTAATCGAAAGAGGTCGGGAATATGGTCATTATAATTCCTTTTAAAACTAGACCCCGATTAGAAACAGAAAAAGCGGTTAAAGTTATGCGTAATTGGGAAGCTCATTTAGAAGGGGAAGAAGCGAATTGGAATAATGTATTTGCTAGAGAAGAAAAAGAAGAGCCCTTGTCACAAGAAGAAGTTAACTGGCTTAATAATTGGCTTCGTGAAGAAAAATAATAAACGTGGAAGTTATTCATTAAAAGCGGAGCTATTTATGTGTTTAATATGTTTTGGAAAACTTCAAAACAAAGAATGCAATTTGAAACCATATTTATTTAGCAGCTGATTGCCGAATATTTTAGGAAGATATTAGCATAAAAAAGCGTTTACTCTGTCAAAAGAGTAAACGGCTAAAATGCACAATAAAATGATTATGCACAAATTATACACAAGCATTGCCGGAAGTGTTGTACCTAAAGTATCTATAGGCGATAAAAGAAACCGGCCTCGGGTATCATCAAAAGAACATAGCATATGCTGTGTTATTTTTTATATTCCAGTAAAAAGGTAAGAGCGCGTTGCCTGTTTGAATGATCGTGCAGCAGCCACAGAGGGCTCATATACTGGATTGATATACTATAATCCAGGAACAACGATACAGGCCAATGCGTAGATGCTGACACACGAGCGGTGTGTATAACGAGAATCAAACGTAACAAATTAATATAATGTGATTTGAATTGTATAGTAGTATGAGGAAGTTCTATATCTATACTTTACAAAATGGCTTTAAACATCCTTCGATATTCAGTGATTGAATTACAACAACTTTCTTATTTTAATTAATCGAGTTTGCTAGTAAAGTGTAAAGAAGTACTTTATTCATTTCCTTTATTGAATGCTTTAAGTGTTTCGTAATCCTTAACTGTATCGACATCGAAAACTAGTCTTTTGTCGTTACAATTTAGAAGCTTTCCTTGTTGGAGAAAGTCACCTTTTAAAATTGCTCGCGCTCCCTTATCTCCGCGTAACTTTAAAAGTTCAGGGTACATGTAGGCAGAAAATAGAACGGGGGGCATAGTGACTTGTTTGGATGTAGTGGCTACAAATCTGCAGTCGGGCTTTTCACTCATACAAGTAATCATTTCAGAAAGCATTTGAACCGTTATAAATGGTTGGTCGGCTAGCATGACGAGTACACCATCAGCATGTCGTTCTTGTGCGTGTTGAATACCGCAGTGCAAGGATTCAGATTGGCCTTCATTTGAAGTAGGACATTGAATGATTGTGCATTTAGCGTTGGATTTCATATGTGAAGGAATCCATTCTGTGTCATCTGTGTCTTTAGTAATTACAAAAATTTCATCCAGTGGAGAATTTAATGCAGTTTCCAGTGCCAAGCTACCGAGAGACATAGTACCAACAGGCAATGCTAATTTATGAGTACCCATCCGTGTGCTATTTCCGGCAGCTAGATAAATGCCAATGATTTTCATATCATTTTTCCTCTTCTCACAGCAATGAGTTCCGCTACGATACTTACAGCAATTTCTTCAGGTCCATCCGCTCCAATCGATAGTCCTACTGGTGAATGAACACTATTTGGAAGTCCTCCATCAAATAGGCGTTTCGTTCTTTTTTTTGACCCTAATATGCCAAAATACAACAACTTGCGTTCAAGCAAATACCGTCCGATTTCAAAGTCTAATTGAAAATCATGTGTCATGAGGATCACTGAATCCAACGAGCTGAATTTAATATTTGATAGCAGTTTTTTAACGTCGCCAATTTGAATAGAAGCTGCAGTGGGAAAGTGCATTTCGTTACAAATATTGCTACGCCAATCCAAGAGATGAACGGCATAGCCGATATTCCCTGAAAGCTGAGCAAGTGGTCTTGCGTCGAGGCCCGCTCCAATTATATAAAGATGGGGTTGTGGCCAAATAAGTTGGAAATATACCATTTCTTCACCAAAGTTCATTTGTTTAGCTATTCTTTGGTAGGGGATAACGTCAATAAAATTTAGCATAATATTTGATTGTATTTTGCCAAATCGTTTTCCATCTGAGGTTATACAGCCGTACTGGTTAATGTCTGTCATTGATTGAAGAAAGTATGCAGGTTCATGGGCTTGCATCTGCTTGTGTAGGATATCAAGGACTCCTCGGAAATCCTCATCAATGTCGCGTATCCATACAGTGACAACACCGTTACATCCTGCACCACGTCCCCATCCAAGGTCGTCCTCAGAACTTAAATCATATTGGACAGTAGTTGCTTTGCCTGTCCTAAACAATTGCGTCGCATGACTATGTAAATCATTTTCTAAACAACCACCACTTATCATTCCGATCTGTACACCGCTCTCTTGAATAAGCATCCACGTACCTTCCTTTCGATAAGAGGATCCTTCCACATTAACTATTATTGCAAGTGCAGCGGGTTGAGTGTCAGCCAAGACCGTTTCGATTATTTGCTGCATAGATTTCAACTTTTCACCTTCATCCTTTTAAATCACCTTATCCATTACGTAATCCTATTATTCATTTTTAAAATATCATCCCCACATTATAAATTGTGTTTGTATTGGTTAGAATACGGTAGATCAATACTATTTCTAGGGGGATACATGTGGATACTTACTTACTTCCGGTTATCATCGGAATTATTTTTGGCTTTATTGCACGAATGCTATTGTTACGCACGGACTTTCGGCAATATCCAACCTATCCTACTGGAAGGATTATTCATCTCTCATTTGGTTTTATATCTGCTTTCATCGGTGCTGTAGCAATTCCTGCTGTTCTAGAATCTGATTGGACTGCGGTTACATTTCTAGGCCTTGCAGCGACTCAGTTCCGGGAAGTGAGGAAAATGGAAAGGGAATCACTTGAGAAAATAGATGAATTCGAACTTGTGAAGCGCGGAGCACCTTTTGTCGAAGGGATGGCTCAGGCGTTTGAAAGCAGAAATTATTTAGTAATGTTCACGGCACTTGTCACTACATTGTGCGCCGTATTTTCATTTTGGATAGGTATTATCGGTGGAATTATTATGCTGATTGTTGTGAAGTTCAATATGTCAGGTAAGTTTTTGAGTGATATCGCAGATGTTAAAGAAGCGGCAATCCGCTTTGAAGGGCCAACGCTTTTCGTTGACGATATATTAATTAAAAATGTGGGATTAGAGGATACGAGAAAAATCATCACTGAACAAGCAGTGGGTGCAATCGTTACACCGAAAAATCAAAACAGTATTGTTACATTGTCTTTCCTAGGACAACGACAGGCGATGCTACATCATGTGGCAACTATTCTAGGGAGCTATCTTGACTCAGGTGAACCAGCGTTAATTCCACTTACGAAAAGAGATATGGCAGACGGTCGAATTGCATTGTTTTTCTTGCCACGAGAAAAAGAATTTAATCAGATTAAAGCAGTGTTAGACAAAGTTCCGATTCTGGATAGTGCAATTCGGATGCCTAAGGAAGCCGATAAGGACAACACATAAAATAATAGTGTTATTTATGGATTTTGTATTTGGAGGTTGAGTAAATTGGAAAATCAACACGCGGAAATTGTTGCAGTTATTACGACGAAGCCCGAAGTAATTCAAGGGGGAGGAGCGCCTGTTTTCATTGTGATAGATGAAATGGAATTACAAGAAATAAGCATGACGATTGAGAAAATTATGGATGCTTCAGCACATGAAGTGAACAAGGACACAGTCATTATAGTAGCTCGATAACTATAGTTCAGGAGGCGTTAAGTGAATGACGAATAAACCATGGTCCACAGTTGGGAAACCAGAACAACGGATTGATGCGGTGGAAAAATCGACAGGAAAAGTTAGGTATATAGGGGATTACTCAGCTCCTGGACTTATGCATGCCAAACTTGTGAAAAGCACACAAGCCCATGCCAGGATTATTTCCGTAGATACGACTGAAGCATGGAAAATGCCTGGTGTGCGTGCAATTGTTACTGGCAATATGTTTCCGTTCCATATAGGACCTATATTGGCGGACCGACCTCCATTGGCATTTGAGAAAGTCCGTTATTATGGTGAACCTGTGGCGATTATCGTAGCAGATCATGAACACCAGGCAAAACGTGCAACCGAGAAAGTTAAAGTTGTATATGAACCTTTACCTATTGTGAACTCCGTGCAACAAGCATTTCTAAAAGATGCGCCACTTGTACATGACAACGCTGAACAATACACGAAAATCATAAGCGATGTCTATCCAAAAGCGTCTACAAATATTGGGAGTCATATTAAAATTCGTAAAGGTGACTTTGATGCAGCTTGGGCAAATTGTGAGGAAACCATCACAGCGACTTATTCATTTAATCTTTCAGATCATGTCGCGATGGAAACGAGAAGTACGCGAGTTGAAATTAATCCAGCGGGCAAGGTCATTGTCCACTCCTGTAGTCAGTCACCATTTACAATCAAAAAAGTGCTCAACCAATTTTTTAATGTCGACGTTGGAGATATCCTCGTTCATATTCCGATGGTAGGTGGTGCGTTTGGTGGGAAGGGAACTGTTCAGTTAGAACCACTTGCTTATTTGGCTTCGAAAGCAGTTGGTGGAAAATTAGTGAAATTGGAGTTTGACCGAGAAGAAGATATGACAACAGCACCTTGTCGAATTGGCTTCGACGCAACCGTTCAGCTTGGGGTAACGAAAGAAGGGAAGTTGGTAGCGGGGAAATATACGTATTTACTTGATTCAGGTGCGTATTCTGATCAAGCCGCAGGAATTACAAGGGCGGCGGCACTTGATTGTACAGGTCCTTATAACATTCCAAATGTATGGTGTGACTCATATTGTATGTATACAAATCATCCTTTTGCGACTTCATTTAGGGGATATGGACATCCCGAGCTAACATTTGCAGTTGAACGAACAATGGATCAGCTAGCTGAGAAGTTACAAATGGATCCTCTTCAGTTTCGTATGATGAATGGTATTAAACCAGGAGATACAACTCCGACTCAAACCGTCTTGACAGCGAATAATATTGGCGATTTGGAGAAATGCATTAACCGTGCTAAAGAGTTAATCAAGTGGGATGAAGGACAAAAAGTTAAGAGTGGAAAGAACAAAGTGCGCGCGAAAGGGATTAGTACGTTTTGGAAAACTTCCACGACGGCTACAAATGCACAGGCAGGCGCCATTATTATTTTTGAAGCAGACGGTAGCGTGAATTTAAATTGTGCAGCGATAGAGTTAGGACAAGGAACTAAAACGATACTCGGACAAATTCTTGCAGAAAAGTTAGGCATGGACATGAATAAAGTTCATGTCACAATGGAAGTCAATACACAATACGACCCTCACCAATGGCGTACCGTTGCGAGCAGTTCAACTTTTTTAGCGGGAAGGGCTGTCGTATACGCTGCAGATCATGCAATTGCACAGTTAAAGAAAACAGCTGCCGTTGTGTTGCAATGTTCTCCTGATGACTTAGAAGTTGGCGGTGGAAGGGTGTACTTAAAGCCTGATCCTACATTTGGTGTGGATATTAAGGATATTTCCTTGGGTTATACGTATCCAAGTGGGCATTCAATAGAAGGACAAATTGTCGGTATCGGGAAACATATACAGCGACATTTAACGCCGATGGATCAACAAACCGGTTTTGGGAAGCCCGGACCGTGGTGGTCGGTTGGTGTACAAGCTGTAGAAATTGAATTAGACACAAGGGATTTTACGTATTCTATTTTAAAAGGCGTCACGGTCCTTGACGGAGGCACCATTATTAACCCGATGACAGCCACACAACAAATGCGTGGCGGCATGTATATGGGCTTGAGTTATGCGACAAGCGAAAAGTTTGTTTTTGATGATCAGGGAATTGTACAAAACTCAGACCTTCGGGGCTATCCAATGTTGCGCTATGGTGAACAACCGACAGAATATCATGTGGATTTTATCGAAAGCCCAGCAATTGATGGACCTTTTGGTGCCCGTGGAATAGGTGAATATGGCGTTATTGGAGCACCCGCATGTTTGGCAAACAGTCTTTCCATTGCAACTGATGTGGAGTTAAATGAATTACCACTTACACCAGAATCCATTTGGCAAAAGAAGAAGGAGGGAACTAAATGATTTCTTTTGATTTTACGTACTTTAAACCTTCTTCCGTTACGGAAATAATAGATATGTACAACGAGGTTCATGAACAAGGTGAAAAGGCCTTGTTCATATCGGGTGGCACTGAATTTATTACCTTTGCCCGTACGAACAAGATTTATGCAGATGCGATCATTGATAGTAAAGGAATTCCTGAATGTAATGTGTTGGAAATGCGTGGCGGTGATTTACTAATTGGAGCAGCGGTTTCATTAAATAAAATTACGGATTCCAACCTATTTCCGTTTCTAGGGGCTACTGTGGAACAAATCGCAGATCACACCTCGCGAAACAAAATTACAATAGGTGGGAATATTAATAGTGAATTGATATATAAGGAAAGTATTTTACCACTTTTGCTAGTAGATGCGAAAGTAAAAGTTTTGAAGGGGACTGATGAAAGAGTTGTCTCCTTACAGTCCCTATTTGATAGGAAAATAAAACTGTCTCCAGGGGAATTACTTCTTCAAATTATTATTGATTCATCCTATATCGATCTACCGTATATAAGTCTAAAAAGGACAAAATTTTCGAAAGTAGGTTATCCTGTCGTATCGGTAGCAGCAATTTTGAAGGGAAACCGATTACGTATTGCTTTTAGCGGTGTGTGTAATTATCCTTTCAGATCTAGTGAAATAGAGACGATCATAAATGATTTAACCATCCCTGTTATGGATAGAATAGACAAAGTCATGGACAATCTGCCTTCAAGTATCGTGGATGATCTCCAAGGTTCTAGAGAGTATAGGGCATTTGTGTTAAAAAATGTGTTGCTAGATGTCATAGAAGAAATGGAGATGGGCGAATGAATAAGCAAAACACAGCATCTAAAGCTTTTATTCATTTACATGTGAACGGGGAAACACAGGAAGTGGCTGTTCGAAACGCGGATACTTTGCTGTCTACTTTAAGGGAAAAGCTTGGATTAACAGGCGCCAAACAGTCGTGTGAAAATGGGGATTGCGGGGCATGCACGGTACTTATTAACGGAGAACCTAGCCATTCATGCCTATCATTAGCAGTTGAAGTTGTTGATTTACCAATCACAACAATTGAAGGACTATTAGATTCGCCTGTTCGAGAAGCTTTTGTTGATAAATGGGCGATTCAATGCGGGTTTTGTACACCCGGTTTTATCGTCAATTGTCATGCGTTACTGACCGACCATCCAAATGCGAATGAAGAAATCGTAGAGAAGTGGTTACAATCCAATATTTGCAGATGTACAGGATATCAAGAAATTAAAGATGCAGTGAATTCATTGATTGGATCAAATGATCATTCCATAAATAAAACACATCCAGGACTTTCAAAATAGAAAGTTCTGGATGTGTTTTTTACCCTTTTTTAAAGCTTTGATTTCCGCTGTTAAGTGATTGAATGAGCTGAAGTGTTTGTGCGGCTTGTTCAATTTGTTGTTGTACTTGTTCTAGTTGCTGTTGTTCAGCAGTTGTAGATTGTGTAATGGAGATGCCTTGCATATAATTTAGCTGCTGAACTGCTTGTTGGAGTTGTTGTTGTGCTTGTTGTAACGTTGCCAAGTCTGACATAGAGGACATTTGCTGAAGTGATTGTACCGCCTGTTGCATCGCTTGCAACGCCATCTTCTTTTTTGTATCGAATTGTTGTTCTACTAGCGATTGGTTATCCTTCAATTGTTGTTGCTGCTGTTTCATTTGTTGTTCTTTATAGCTTTGACCTTGCGGCTTGTTTGACATAGTCATGACTCCTCATCCCAATTATTTATTTCACTTTAGTCTACCCAAATTTAAAGTATTTATAAGGATGACACTTCAAGAAATGCTGAATCACTATTCTCCAGATTATTTCTGGGCTAGCTAGATCGCACCTCTTTTTTATCATGACAAAATATAAAAATACCTGCTGTCTGTCAAAATGACAGGCAGCAGGCCATAGAGGAGAAATATGAAAGGGTGTTACTCAGTAAGGGTTCATTGCCATGGACGTGGTTGGTAATGGGTCATTGGTCAATGTGTAAAGGGTAACAAGTAATGGGTTTAGCAAGTTTGTGTTCATATTCCCCACTCTACGCCTCAAAAAGGAGTCTCACCTTTTTGAGGTTAAAAGTAGTTAGCGCCATCGAAGTCGAGAACGATTGTATAGTTTTTCATGTTGATACGATTCGATAATTGATGCGCTGCTTTTTCAGCTTGTTGTGCTTTCAATCGATATTCTTCTGGATCAAACAATGCTACACGATAAATCGTAGTCGATTCGGCAAAACCATATTGTATTTCTTCTTTACTCGCTAAAGAGAATTGTTTATAGTAAGAAGACTTTGCACGCAATTGGATAGCTAGTTCAATGGCTTCAACTAATGGCAGTTGTTGGTTTTCAAATTCTACTGTATTTGTGCTGTTTGCTACATAGATGAGATAATCTAGTTTGCGTTGATCTAGTCTAACTTGTTCCATCTCGGCTTCTACGTCTTGTAATGTTCGGCTAATTATTGGACGTGGTGCACCTTTTTCAATCGTTATGAAAGCCACTCGTTGGGCTTCTGTTTCGAGTTCACGTATTTGCTTGGATAGAATACTTTTTAATTTAATGCCTTCGGCTAATGTAATATTCATGATTCCACCTCTTTTGTTAGGATAAAGTTAGGATTTTGACTATCCACTACAGAACTATGATAGTCACCACCGTTTATGCTAGTGAACATTTTACCACAAGCTTCGACTAGTTGTTGAGCCTTTTCTTGTTCCAATGAAGGATGAATGAAAAGCAGTTGTATAATGTTTTCAGTTTCCTCAGTTACGGCCGTTCGTATAGAATCGACATATGGGCTACCAAATGGACTGTAACCGTCGCTTAGGAGTAAAATGTTTTCAAAGGTATTGAATTGATTATTCAATCCTTCGTAGCCGTCCTCAGCGCTGCCGACAGACAACAAAATATCTCCCGCTATTTTGTCAGCATCGTAAATAACTGTTGGGATTTCGTATTGCAGAGAAAAGAACGTGTTCAGATCTTCTGCACTATGGAAAGAAGAAGTATAGTGTCGATCTTTGATCTGCTGTAAGAGTAATTGAAGAGCTGGTGGCTTAGTCGAAAGGTCTGCACCAAGAGTTGTCCAGATGGATTGCCATTCTGCTAGACCTTTGAAATCTGCGAAGTCTTTGTCAAGTAGTTCGAAATATAATTGTTCTTGAAATAATTGTAGTCGTCCTTTTAGCATCTGAGGTGATGCAGAGACGATTGTTTTGTTATAATAGATTATGCCTAATTTAAAATCAGGGATTTTCGCGAATATAGAAGAATTAACAGTAAGTTGCATCAGTACCACCTGCTTGTAATTTTACTTCATCTTATCATAAGGGAGGCGGAGAATGGTGAATGTCGCTCAGTTACAGCAAGAAATACAAACGTTTGCGGCGTCCATTGGAATAGATAAAATTGGTTTTACGACGGCAGCTCCGTTTATGAAATTGAAAGATCGTCTGAAACAACAGCAACGATTGAACTATCAATCCGGTTTTGAAGAGCCGGATATAGAGAAACGAACAGAGCCTTTATTATTGCTAGATCAAGCAGAGAGTATTATAGCTATAGCCGTTGCGTACCCCTCAAAAATGTCAGATAGTCCCCGTGGGAAAAAAGGGGAACGTCGTGGTATGTTTTGCAGGGCTTCTTGGGGTGAAGATTATCATACCGTGTTGCGTGACAAACTAGCACAGCTTGAATTATTCATTCTTACTAAGGTACCAGATGCGCGACTTCGTTCCATGGTAGATACAGGAGAGCTTGTAGATCGTGCAGTAGCAGAACGTGCAGGCATCGGTTGGTCGGCTAAGAACTGTTCGATCATTACACCGGAGTTCGGATCTTATGTTTACTTGGGTGAGATGATTACGAATTTGCCGTTTGCACCAGATGAGCCGATGGAAGATCAGTGTCTAGATTGTAATTTATGCTTGGATGTCTGTCCGACAGGTGCACTTGTACAACCAGGACAATTAGATGCCCAGCGTTGCATTGCATTTTTGACACAAACAAAGAAACCTGTACCTGAAGAGTTTCGACATAAGATCGGGAATCGATTGTATGGATGTGATACGTGCCAAACGGTTTGTCCGAAAAACAAAGGAATGAATCACACACACCAGCTGGAATTCACACCTGAGCCGGAGCTTGTGAAACCTTTGCTGCTGTCACTATTGACCTTATCCAACCGACAGTTCAAAGAGCAGTATGGCTATATGTCAGGCTCTTGGCGCGGAAAGAATCCAATTCAGCGAAATGCATTGATTGCTTTGGCGCATTTTAAAGACGAAGCAGCGATACCTGAATTAACAAGATTGTTAAAAGAAGATCCGCGGCCGATGATTAGAGGAACAGCGGCATGGGCACTTGGTGAGATTGGAAAGATAGAAGCGCAAGAAGTGCTGACTGAAAGTTTGATTACGGAAGAAGATGAGTTTGTAGTAAGTGAAATTACACAAGCTATGGAACAGCTCCACATAAATTGAAAGAAGGTAGTAAGATGACGATTCACGTTGCATTATTCGAACCACAAATTCCAGCAAATACAGGGAATATTTCACGTACTTGCGCGGGAACCGATACAGCTCTCCATTTAATAAAGCCACTTGGTTTTTCTACTGAAGATAAAATGTTGAAACGGGCGGGCTTAGATTACTGGGAACATGTTGACATTACGTATCATGAAGGAATTCAGGAGTTTATAGATGCGTATCCGGAAGGCGAGTTTTATTTTATTACAAAATTCGGAGAGACGAGCTATGATACGTTTGATTACTCGGATACTAATAAGGATATTTTCTTTGTGTTTGGAAAAGAGACTACCGGCTTGCCGAATGAAATTACGAAGAAATATAAAGAGAGTTGTTTACGCATACCTATGAACGATGAGCACATCCGTTCATTGAACTTGTCGAATACGGCTGCGATCCTCATTTATGAAGCACTTCGTCAACAGAAATTTGCACATTTAACATAATGCATAAAAAAAAGGGGATTGGCTCATGGCCAATCCCTTTTCTATTTACTTCATTTGGTTCGTTTTTGATTCGCCTGGCTTGTTATCGTATCCGCCAGTCAAGATTGCAGATAAGAATGCAAAACAAACAGCAATAATTAGAATTAGTCTCATTGTTTGTACCTCCTATGAAATCGATAGTCCTTCATACAGTATACCGTAAAAATTATATAAATGAAATAATCTTCGTCATTTTATGTGACAGGTTCCTAACAAATCTTAGTGAGGCAGGAATAGTAGCTGATAGGTGAATAGTACCGCGAAGATATACATCAACATGGGAACTTGCTTACCCTTGCCCTTTGTAATCTTCAATAACGGGTATGTGATAAACCCAAGTGCGATACCAGTCGCAATACTTGAAGTAAGCGGCATCGTCAAAATGACAAGAAATGCAGGGAAAGATTCGTCGAATGAATCCCAATCGATATTTTTCACTGCGCCGATCATCAAACTACCAACAATAATCAAAGCAGGTGCCGTAATAGCCGCGACACCAGACAAAGCACTGACGATAGGACTGAAAAATGCTGCGGCTATGAATAGCACTGCAACTGTTAAAGTAGTCAACCCTGTACGACCACCTACAGCTACGCCAGACGACGATTCAACATAAGCGGATGTTGGGCTGGTTCCGACCATTGAGCCGACTGTGGCGGCTACTGAGTCAGCTAGAAGCGCGTGGCGTGCACGAGGTAAAGAATTACCTTTCATGAGTCCAGCTTGCTTAGCTACTCCAATCATCGTTCCGGTTGTATCGAATAAAGTAACAAGTAAAAACGACAGGACGACACCGTATAAACCGTATGAAATAACATCTCCCATTGCCAGTACTGGATTCCATACAAGAATGCCTTCAGGAAGGTGAGGTATTTTCATAACCCCATCGAATTGTAACTGCTTGGTGAAAAATGCGACAAGGCCTGTTGCAATCATTCCAATGAATATAGCGCCATAGACGTTGCGGTTCATCAAAACAATCGTCACGAGTAATCCGAACAAGGTCAGTAGTACGGCAGGCGAGGTGAGTTCCCCTAGCTGCACGATATTGGACTCATGCGGAACGACTAATCCTGATAATCGCAGGCCGATGAATGCGATAAATAGTCCAATTCCGGCTGTGATCCCATGTTTAAGGTTTTCGGGAATTTCCTCAATTAGTTTTTCTCGGAAAGAAGTCATCGATAATAATACAAAGATGAGACCTGCAATAAATACTGCAGAAAAAGCCGTCAGATAATCTAGTTGACCGTCCGATCCGATAACGACAGAAGCAAAGTACGCGTTCAATCCCATACCGGGTGCAATGGCGATAGGATAATTTGCAAATAACGCCATCCAAAGCGTACCGATGACAGTGGCTATAATAGTAGCTAAAAAGACTTGATCAAACGGAACTCCGGCCTCGGATAAAATAATAGGATTGACGATGACAATATAAACCATCGTTAGGAAAGTAGTCATTCCCGCCAGAAGTTCTGTTTTGACAGTCGTTTGATTTTTCTTTAATTGAAACACAGTGTATTCTCTCCTTAAATTACGAACATAGTAAAGACCATAGACAATAATATTCGTTTTTATGAAAGAAATCAACTTATTATATCGAAAATGTATTCGTAAAACCTGTAAAATAATGTACAATTACACTATGAGTTCATAGAGGAGGAGTTATTATGTCAACGATTTTTGATCAGATGGTTATACTAGGTAACGGCGTGCAGATGCCGCAGTTCGGTTTAGGTACATATAAGATGACAGAACCGGAGCAAACGATGCAGGCAGTTGAGAAAGCGGTTTCATTAGGCTATCGTGCAATTGATACAGCATCTATTTACGATAATGAACAAGTTGTAGGTGAAGCAATCCGTAACACGGGTATCGCGCGTGAAGACTTGTTTGTGACATCCAAAGTGTGGAATGACGAACAAGGGTATGATGAAACATTGCGTGCATTCGAGCGTTCATTGACGAGATTAGATATGAACTATCTAGATCTATATTTAACACACTGGCCAGTTACAGGCAGCTATGTGGATACATATCGAGCAATTGAAAGATTATATGATGAAAAATTGATTCGAGCTACAGGCGTTTCCAATCATCATGAAGCCCATTTACGAGAAATATTTGCGATTGCGAATATCCGACCAATGGTGAATCAAATAGAAGTTCACCCGCGTCTAACCCAAGAACCATTGCGCCAGTTTTGCAGCGAGCATCAAATCGCGGTCACTTCATGGAGTCCATTAGCTAGGGGACAAATTTTAGAAGATGCAACACTCATGGCGATTGCTGCACAGCACGGAAAGACTGTTGCGCAAGTCATCATTAGATGGCATATCCAAAATGGATTGATTGTCATCCCAAAATCGATTTCATTTGATCGGATTAAAGAAAATAGTGAAATAGTTGATTTCGAATTAACGCTTTCTGATATGGCATTGATTAATGCATTAAATCAAGATGAACGGACAGGTCAGAATCCAGATTCGTTTTAAATAAATCTGGATAAAAGGGGGAACGTAACGTGGGGATCTTTAGACGACAGCCAGATCGGCGCGTAGTGGAAGAGAAGGTGACGGAACAACCGACACCAGTTGAAGTCGAGCAAGCAGATAACAGCCGATTTAAACAAGTAGAGACAGAATTAACTGCAGCAGTCGCTCAACACGAGAAAGTGAACGCTCAGCACAATGTCTTAGGTGAAGCAGTATCTGATATTGAATCAAGCTTTCATATCATTCAGGAATTAAGTGAGAAAACGACAAAGTCTTCTGCGCAGCTGCATGAAAATGGTCGTTCATTGGAAGAAAAATCATTATACATGGTGAAAGAAGCGGAAAATGGAGCGGAGGATGTCCGTTTAACGGCTCAAGTTATGAATGATTTAGGCACGCATATGGAGAAGTCGGAAGAAAGTATGACGCAATTGAGCGATCGGTCCGTAGAGATTCAGTCCATTGTAGGTGTGATTGAAAACATCGCAGCGCAAACGAATCTGTTGGCATTGAATGCTTCAATTGAGGCAGCGAGAGCAGGAGAGTACGGCAAAGGGTTTTCTGTCGTTGCACAGGAAGTTCGAAAGCTGGCGGAAAGCACGTCTACTAGCACAAAGGATATCCAGCAGTTAACGAATTCTTTAAAAGAGGAGATCTTGCAAGCGCTAGAGGCTACGAAAAAGAGTTCGAAGTTGATTGAACAAGGTGTGGCGGTAAGTTTGCAGACTGCGTCTAAAATTGATCATATTTTGGAGACGGTCCAAGGGAGTCAGGTGGATATTTCTTCTATTGAGAAGATGATTGTGGAACAGAATGAATTATCCGCGCTTATGCAGGTAGAGTTACAGAAAGCGAATTCTTTATTTTCTTCTGCGCATGAGTTGATTGTGGAGCATATTCATGATGCGAAGGAAGTGGATAAGCGCTTAGAGAGCGGGATTGAGCAGTTGTTGGTGAAGTAGTTGAATATGAATGCCTTGGAAGCTACCACTTCCAGGGCATTTTTTTTGCTTCTACAAATACTTGGTGAACTTGTTTAAGTTCAAAAGCAAATACGTGGAAATAGTGAGTGAATTTGTGAGTACGAGGGGATGGAAGCTCCAGTTGGCGGACGCTTTCCTATGGGCCCGCGGTGAGCCAACTGTTCGCTATGCTCTCTTAGTTGTCTCACCTGATCGGGCTGATCCATCAGGAGTCGCCGCCAACTTCCGCTTCCATCCTACTTTGATAGTAGGGGTACTTAAATCGCTCATTGGTGATAGTATGTGAATTATTGTTTTGTTTTAACTTATTTTAATTCAAGTTCTAAAGTTCAAAACCTATTACAAAACTTACTTTAATGCACAATAAAAAGTATCCTCTATTTACTTTGCGAACATAAGCGAAGCGTTGAGAGCACGTCATTGCACTCGAAATCCCCACCCCTAAACCACCTATAGCTACTGCAACATTACTTCTTCTAACAAGAATAGAAAAGAGCTGTCACAAGAAGTCGTAATACTACAATCTCTTGGACAGCTCTGTTTAATTTTATTCAGTTTCGATTACAATCATCTCTGACGTAATAGGATGTGTGAAAGCCACTTTGGAAGCGACTAGCTTATATGGACCTCTTGTAATCGTCTCGTTGCCATACAGCTGATCTCCGACGACAGGGTGACCCATATGTGAGAAATGAACACGGATCTGGTGTGTTCGGCCTGTTTCCAACTGTGCTTCAACAAGAGTTGTATCCGCTTTGCGCTCGAGCACTTTAAAATGCGTGACCGCGGATTGGCCAGAAGGGGATACCCTGCGTCTTGTAGCATGACTGCGGTCTTTACCGATGGGCATGTTGATTGTGCCACGTGGTTTTCTTAGCTGGCCTTCAAGCTCGGCAGTATAATACCGTTCGATTTGATTCTGCTCCAGCATGCGGTCGAATAATGTCTTTGCCAATGGATTCTTTGCAATAAGTAAAACGCCCGACGTATGCTGGTCTAAGCGGTGAATATGTTCTGCATAGCTTCCACCTTTGGCTTCGATATAGCCCATGACTTCATTCATCAATGTGCCGGTCCCTGGCAAGCGTTCTGGGTGTACGGACAGACCAGCAGGCTTGAATACTGCTAGTACATGCTCGTCTTCCCACAGAAAGTTTAAGGAGTTTGAAGGTTCCGGTTTATATGAAGACTGTGCGTCATTAAAACCGAAGATTAGTTCCGTCCCTTCAGGAAGGGGTTCCTTCCATTCAACGGGTTGTCCTTCTGTATCTGTTACACTTTTGTCCATACGCATTTGATGGACAGACTTCTTTCCGCCTTGCCATTGTTCTCTTAGTAATTTTTCAATCGTCTCGCCCGGTGTTTCAGTTGTATAATGAAAACTTGTCATCTACGTAGTCTCCTTATTTGCTTTCGAATTCATCAAAAAATGCTCTGATTTGGTCATCAGGTTGTGAACCAACCGTTCTGCCTTGTTCTTTCCCATCTTTATAATGAACGAGAGTAGGCCATGCTGTTACATCGTATTCCTGTTTTATCTGATCGCTGAACTCCAACATATTGTATTGATAGACATGTGCATCATATTCGTCTGCAATTGGCATTAGACGAGGTGTCATATCCATACAATGTGGACAGTCTGGACTGAAGTAATAAACGGTTGTGGGTTCGCCACTTTCAATCTGTTTGAAGATTTCTTCAGGAAGTGCAACGTTCTGATAACTTTCATTGTCTAATAAATCAATTGTAGATTGTTGTAGATTATCTGTGCCGTACGGATTTTTAGCCAGTTTTGTTTCATTGGATTTATTATTGAGGACGATGATCAAAATAAAGATCACGACAATCACTCCACCAATAGCTAATAATTTTTTCAATGTATTTCACTCCTTCGTTTGTTTTAAGAGTACAAGACTTGCGATGAAAATAAAAGCGAATGCTACTAGTGCTAGGAAAGGAATTGTAATGAAACCAAAATAATTGATGTATGCGCCTGTACATGAAACACCACCACATACGGGTGCACTATCTTGTAAGAACGTTAGTTTTTGAATACCGTAGTGATAAAGAGAAATACAACCTCCAATAAATGAAAGTGAGGCAGTAGTCCACGCAATCGTCACGTTTTTTTGTATGAGCGCGAGTAGGCCAATCAATACAATCGGATACATGAATATCCGTTGATACCAGCACATTGTACAGGGGACATAACCTTTAATTTCAGAAAAATATAAAGAACCGAGTGTCGCGATAAGTGCAACGGACCACATAGCGAGAAGCCAGTTTTCCTGTTTTTTATTCATATAGTCACTCCTTACGATAGGATAATAGATAAAAGCTTTCCCGTTTAGGCGGGAAAGCTTTTATTTTGACGCATCGGTAACTTCATTAGTTGCATGATCGGGGGGTTGTTTTTTGGCTTCCAAGTAAAGAATGTGATTGCCGTCTACTTCTTTGACAGTAAACTCATATCCTTGTTCGATAATCTTCTCACCTTGTATAGCTTCAAAGCGTTGATCCATGAACCAACCGCCGATCGTATCAATGTCATCTTCGAGAATTTCTATGCCTAATGCATGATTGACGTTTTCAATCAGCATTTTAGCGTCTAGAATATAATGATCTGTATCAACTATTTGAAGTTCAGGTAGTTCATCCAAGTCGAATTCATCGCGGATTTCGCCAACGATTTCTTCCAAGATATCCTCGATGGTGACGAGTCCTGAAGTTCCACCATATTCATCTAATAAAATAGCCATATGAATCCGTTCACGTTGGATTTTTAAGAGTAAATCTCCAATTGGGATAGTTTCAATAACGCGAATAATCGGCTGCATATAGTGCATAACAGATTTACTACCGTTCGTCGGGTCTTTAATATACGCAGTCAGTAAATGTTTCATGTTGATCAATCCGATGACATGATCTTTGTCGCCATCGATAATTGGATAACGTGTAAACTGTTCTACTCCTAGTAGTTCAAATACTTCGGATAACGTCATTTCTTTATCGACTGTCATCATTTCAGTTCGTGGCAGCATAATTTCCTTTGCGACTCGATCATCAAACTCAAAAATACGATTTACATATTTGTATTCAGACTGGTTAATTTCACCGCTACGCAAGCTATCGGATAAGATGATGCGCAACTCTTCTTCTGTGTGTCCTACTTCTAATTCGGAAATGGATTTGAAGCCTAGCAATCGTGTAACAAGACGTGCCGATCCGTTCATCCCTTTAATGATCGGGTACATGAGACGGTAAAATACATTCAGTGGTACGGAAAGGGATAGGGATAATTCTTCCGCCTTGTGCAATGCGATGGTCTTTGGAGCTAGTTCTCCTACCACGACATGCAAATAGGTAACAATCGCTAAAGCGATAGTGAAGGAAAGAATAGTTTCGACATTAGCATCCAAAGTAAACGTATCGAAAACTGGAGCCAACATCATACGTACTGTTGGTTCCCCAAGCATACCTAGGCCAAGTGCCGAAATCGTAATTCCGAGCTGACAAGCAGATAAGTATTCATCTAAATTATCGGCAATTTTTTTTGAGAGAACCGCGCGTTGATTACCTTCGTCGATCAGTTGGTCGAGACGTGATGAGCGGACTTTCACGATTGCAAATTCACACGCAACAAAAAAAGCGGTGACTGCGATCAAGGCAGCAAAAGCTGCCAAGCGTATGGCAATATCCAAATAATAGCTTCGCACTTAACCCAGATGAGGGAAAAGAACAAAGCGTACACCTCCTGTAAAGTAATGTTAGTTATCTTTCATAATAATTTATTTATAGAGAAAATACAATTCGATTTGCTTACAGAATAGAAAAAAACGGTTTAGGGATGCAAAATGTGTCGATCGATAGCTATAGATAAGGAGAGAAGTGCTACAGCTAGTAACTATTTTTGTTTTGTTAATACGCTGAAGAAATTAATAAAAGACTGAAGACCAAGTCCTTTTAAAAGGGATTAGTCTTCAGTCTTAGGACATGCATTTACTCGCCGTATTGTGGCTGGGTTTCTTTAAAGGCGTTTTGCTCGTTGGGGATGCGGCTTTTGTCTTCGAAGACGTTTTCGGTTTTTTCGTTCTGTACCTTTAGACGCTCTTTTTCCAATTGCTTTTTGCCTTTTGATTGTTCTCTGCCCATAAAAGCACCTCCTCTAGTTAAAGGATGGTCGATTTAGGATGGTCTCATTCATAAACGTGGAAAGTCATGAGATCGTGCACCATTTTGAGAACATTTTCTTCGTCAGGTGGCGTGCCGTTTGTCCAGTTGACCGTGCCGTCTTTGTGGTAGTCACCTTTGTATTGCTTGTTTTGGTAATAAAATGAGATCGTCCATCCAGGCAAATCAGTGTCCGCGAACATCTTTTTATGGTTGAAGTGTTGTAGCATCTTGTTTTCTCCTTTATGGTTCCATTAGTGATATCCTGTCCGCTCGTTTCATAAACTGACCAAAAGGAACGAAAGGATGAGTGTGTGTTTGTTACTCAACTACGCAATGCGGTAGAGGAAAAGTATAAAACGTATTTTTATTATAAGTCCATGTATCAGCTGACGAATGATTTGCTATGGCAGGAATTCATTCGCCACGCGTATGAGGATGAAAAAAGTCATTATGAGATGTTCCAGCAATTGTATTATATTCTAACAAACGAGTTTGTGCCGAATCCGAAAAAGCCGGCGCCTTGTACTAATTTTAAAGAGTCAGCTAAAAATGCGCTAGTTTTCGAACTCGAATCAGTAGAGCAATGTAAAGAATTGTTTTTGACCATTCCTTCTGAAGAGGCATATGATCCGATTTTTATCGCTTTACATGATGATATGGAGCATGCGATTCGAATGTCTACCATATTTAATGGAACGAAGTAATTCACACGTCGAATGAAAAGTCTTTAAAATACTTGGCGCTTTCAAGCATCCGAACGCCATACCAGAACATTTCGCCGTCAATTAGCTGAATCGCTGAATCGGGTAGCATTTCTTGGAACTGAGCTTGCTGTTTTTCTTTAAATGGATAAGGTTCAGATGACAGCAATACTAAATCGAGATTTGCTTCTTTAAATTGCTCTTCCGTTAATACTGGATAGCGGTCAGCTGATTCAGCAAAGGGCGTGATGAAGCCAAGTTTTTGCAACAACGAATTGATGTAGGTGTCCTTACCCGCAACCATATAGGGCTTTCGCCAAATAACGTAGGCAACTCGCGCAGCAGGGAGAGTAGGAAGTTCTGAAAATGCTTGTTTGATTTCAGTAACGAGCGATTCCGACTGTTGCTCGCGATCTGTCAATGCTCCCATATCTGTAATCATGCGATAGGCATCTGGAATGGTTTGCACTTCCGCTACATATACAGGATAAAACTCGGCAAGCGTTTCAACCATCTCTTTTGTATTTTCTTCTTTTTCCATAATAATCAAATCAGGTTGTACTTCATGTATCATGTCCAACTTCAGATCTTTCGTTCCTGCTACAGCTGGAACACTTTTTGCATGTTCTGGATAGATACAATATCGTGTGCGTCCGACAATTTCATTTTCCAAACCAATTCCGAATAATGTTTCTGTAATACCTGGACATAAGGTAACGATTCGTTTCGGTGGAAAATTATAAACAACGTTTCTTCCCAAGTGGTCAATCAGTTCTTTCTTCAATGAAATAAGTACCTCCTTTAGTGTTGTGAAAAATCTAATGGTTATAGTTCATAATACTCTACTTGCAACGTACCTGAACGGCAATCAAATGTAAAGACAGGAATCTTCGCCTCTAATTGCTTTTCATTCAGCGGGTTTTTGTTATAATTGGAACGAAGACCACGTGGAATTAGGTGAAGCGATTGAAAATAGTGTTAACTATTTTGTTCATGGCGTTTATTGGCGCATTGATCGGTGGGGTAACGAATCATCTGGCGATTAAGATGCTGTTCAGACCACATGAAGCAAAATACATTGGAAAAACCCGATTGCCATTTACACCCGGCTTGATCCCGAAACGCCGAAATGAATTGGCAACGCAGCTTGGAAAAACGGTAACAAATTATTTGCTGACACCTGACCTGTTCAGGAAAAAGATGTTGACGCCTGGAATGGAAAAGCGTGTAGAAACGTTTATTCAAAGTAAAATGGATAAATATGTACTGCAATCAGATAAAACATTGACCGACTGGCTCGAGCTTGCAGGTGCTCAAGCACTTCCTGAGCAAGTCGAAGATAAGTTAGTCACATTGATCGATCAGCAGCTATATGATATGAAGGTAAAAGTAACAACAGGTACAGTGGAAGAAGTCATGCCGCTTCGTTGGCAACAACAAATCGAAGAAAGAATTCCTTTAGCTTCTGATTTTGTATTGCAACGTGCAAGTCAATTTGTAGATTCGGCAGAAGGAAGACAGACATTCCAAAAGCTGATTGATGACTTCTTGGCTTCAAAAGGGACATTCGGCGGTATGCTCAATATGTTTTTTGGAGAATCGGAATCACTTGTCGGCAAGGTTCAGCGAGAAGCACTTCGATTTATAGAAGCTCCTGGAACAAAAGATTTATTGGATCAACTGATTTGGAAAGAGTGGCAGAATGTCCAGCAGCAACCGATGGAACAGTTGACGTCTGGCTTTGACTTTGATAGTGTTTTTGCTTCAGTAAGAAAATATGCACTGGATCAATTGGCACTACGAGAAAGACTAGATCACAGCTTGTCACATTACTGGCCACAAGGATCTACTTGGACGGCTGCTAATGTAACACCACAGATTGTCAGCTTTTTATTCGCTCAGGCAGAGTCGCAGCTTGAAGAATCATTAAAGAAGTTAAAACTCGATGAAATGGTGAAAGAGCAAGTAGACACGTTCCCAGTGGCAGTACTAGAAGATTTGGTGCTGGGGATTTCACGCAGAGAGTTTAAGATGATCACGGTTCTAGGCGCATTTCTTGGTGGGATCATTGGAATCGTGCAAGGAATTATTGCACTTACACTAAATGGATTGTAGGAGGAGATAGTATGTCAGTAAATATTTATGATGATATGAACAAATTGGAATCTACTTTGCGCAAGACAGATGAGTATGTAGCGGTGAAAACAGCGATGGCAGAAGTGAAAAGTGACGAGCAAGCACGTGCATTGTTCGAAAGCTTCCGTGAAATCCAAATGAATTTGCAACAGAAGCAAATGGCAGGCGAAGAGATTGAAGGAGATGAGCTTGAGCATGCACAGAAAACAGCACAACTCGCTCAGGAAAATCCGAAAATCTTGGCTATGCTTACTGCTGAAATGAAACTAAGCGAATTGATTGAAGAAGTAAACCGTGTAGTATTGAAACCCATTCAAGATTTATACGAAGGATTTAATTAATAGATACATCTAAACCGGCCTTGGCCGGTTTTTTTCAACAGATGGAGAGTAGGAGAAAACGATGCAGCAATTACTAGTAAAAGAACAATTCCCCCAAGATTGGATCCGAATGTTTACGCACTTAGCCAATTTATTTTTTGAACAGTCTAAAATTGTTATAGATCATGCAGAAGATACAGCAATTACTCTTCAGTTTAATGAGGACTATGGAGAAACGCCTAGTGTTACTGCAGACATTCAGTGGGATGGTAAGCACTTCACATCTCGTTTTACCGAGGAGATAAAAGAAACGGAAGAACGTCCACAATTACGTCAGCGTAAAAGAATGTATTCCCACGTGTTGCTTGATGTATTGGAACAAGCAACAGGAATGGATCAAGAGTGGGGTATTTTAACAGGAATCCGTCCTACTAAGTTGTATCATATGTATCGCCAAGATGGTCACACCGTTGATGAAGCGAAGCAATTACTTCAGCAACGTCATCGTGTATCCGTACGGAAAAGTGAATTAATTGCAGAAATTGCAGACGTTCAGTTGAATGCGTTACCTGATTTGTATTCATTAAAAGAAGAAGTGAGTATTTATATCGGCATTCCGTTTTGTCCGACAAAATGTGCGTATTGTACGTTTCCTGCCTATGCCATTCATCGCAAAAGCGGGCGAGTGGAAACATTCCTCGATGGCTTGCATGAAGAAATGCGTGCAATGGGTAAATGGCTGAAAGAACATGATATTCGTATCACGACAATTTATTTCGGTGGCGGAACACCCACATCTATTGAAGCAGAAGAAATGGACGCGCTTTATCAAACGATGATGGACTCATTCCCTTATATGGAACATGTGCGTGAAGTGACAGTGGAAGCCGGACGTCCTGATACGATTACAGTACCTAAGCTTGAAGTATTAAAGAAGTGGGGGATCGATCGAATCAGTGTCAATCCGCAGTCCTATACGGATGAAACATTGAAAGCTATCGGTCGTCATCACACTGTACAGGAAACAATCGATAAGTATTGGTTGTCTCGAGAGCAAGGAATGCGCAATATCAATATGGACTTGATCATCGGTTTACCGAATGAAGGTCTGGAGGAATTTGAGCATTCGCTCGCTGAAACAGAAAAGATGCAACCTGAATCATTAACGATCCATACGTTGTCATTCAAGCGTGCTTCTGAAATGACACGCAATAAAGACAAGTATCAAGTGGCGGATCGTGAAACAGTAGGAAAAATGATGACGCGTGGTGAAGAATGGTCTCGCGCTAACGGCTACATACCGTATTATCTTTACCGTCAGAAAAACATTTTAGGGAATCTTGAGAATGTCGGGTACTCGAAACCTGGCGAAGAGAGTCTTTATAATATTTTGATCATGGAAGAAGCACAGACCATTATCGGTATGGGTTGCGGAGCATCGAGTAAGTTTATGGAACCGGCAACAGGCAAGTTGACGCAATTCCACAATCCGAAAGAACCTGGGGCTTATATTTTAGGATTTGAAGAAGCGATCGATAAGAAAATAGCGTATTTGGAAGAGTTATTCCCAGCTACGCACCCCCTCAAGTAATACGGATATCCCTAACGCAAAAGTCGTTGGGGATATTTTTTTGTGAAAGTTATGCAAATGATCAGCCAATTGTGTATAATGTAGTGAATGAACAACCATTCATTCAAAGGGGGAATTAATTTTGACAAAACAGATTGAAGTAGAAGTTGAAGGAAGATTAGCAACCGTAACTTTTAACCAGCCTGAAGTAATGAACGCGATGGACGGAGTCATGATGAAGGATCTGGCAGATATTGTGGATCAACTAAAGAATAATTCATCCGTGCATGTTGTACTATTTAGAGGAGCTGGCCGCGCATTTTCTGCTGGCGGTAACGTTAAAGCTATGCTAGATCCAAATGGTCCGATGAAAATGGAAGATGTTATGGTCGACTTATCGAGATTGGCATTGGCGATGTACAGTATGCCTCAAATCACTATTGCATCCGTACATGGTGCGGCAGCGGGATTAGGATGCAGTATTGCCATTGCATGCGACGTCGTCATCGCGGAAGAATCAAGTAAAATCGCCATGAACTTTATTGGAATCGGACTTGTGCCAGATGGGGGAGGTCACTTCTTCTTGAAAGAACGCGTAGGTACTGCAAGAGCTAAACAACTCATCTGGTCGGGGAAAGTACTCGACGGAAAAAGTGCTATGCAAATTGGGCTCGTCGATGAAGCCGTTGCGGACGGAGAAGCATGGAACACGGCACAACAACGTGCCCAAGTCATTTTACATTCGCCAACAGCTTCCATGATCGCGTCAAAGAAAATTCTTCATGCAGAAGGTATTGCAAAGCTCGAGCAAGTATTGAAACTTGAAGGTGAAGCACAATTAGCTATGCGCTTAACAACTGACCATCGTGAAGGCGTTCAAGCATTCGTAGGGAAAAGAAAACCAAACTTCACAGGTCAATAAAAGACATGAAGAAGACGCGCTATGAAAACTGCGCGTCTTGTGTATATCTATAACTGTTATTAAAAAATTATTGATACTTAGCGGCTGTTTCTCTCCAAGAGAAATAGCCTTTTTCTATGGCGCGCAATAGTAACTCTGCTGAAGCCAAGTTTGTAGCTAGCGGAATCCCATAGACATCACATAATCGAAGTAAAGCACTGACGTCCGGCTCATGTGGTTGAGCTGTAAGCGGATCGCGGAAGAATAAAACCAAATCAAGCTGTCCGGTCGCAATCATGGCACCGATCTGTTGATCGCCACCAAGCGGTCCTGAATTCAGTCGTGTAATGGATAGATCTGTTTCTTCCATAATGCGTAATCCTGTTGTGCCCGTTGCATAAAGGGTATGTTTAGCAAAAATCTGCTCATAAGCAATGGCGAAATTGACCAATTCAGCCTTTTTTTCATCATGCGCAATCAAAGCAATGTTCAAACGAGTCACTTCCTTCTACGATATCTTAACGACCATAGCGTATCACAAAAAACGTTAAAAATCTTGTGCTTTTTAGTATAAGTTTAAGTAAATCTATCCGCACCCAAAAATCCCTTGATGAACTGTAAACGTCTCATCAAGGGATAGTAGTTGGATATTACTTCTTGTTTTTTAGTTTTTCCAATAGATTTTCAACTTTCTTTTGTAGATCCTCGGTTTCTTCTTGTAAGATACGAACTTTATAATGCGCGTCCTCGATGAAGAGTTCTACTACATCCCCTTCAGTCAACTCAGCAGATAGTTCAGTTACAGGAATCACAAGTTCTTTCTGCTCATTCTCATAATACAAAAAGACATAAAAACCGTCATCAATTCGATCTAATGTGTATCGTTGACCTTTTGTCATCGTTCGCATGCCCACCCATCTTTATCTCGATCATGCTTACTAGCATATGCCGGATGACCTTTTTTTACACCGTTTGGATAGGTTTTTCGCATCTCGGTACAATTCTTGAATGAAGTAGGCGCACCCGGTATGACGTACAACCCTGAATTGACATCTGGTTTAGGGTTAGGCTTTGGTACAGGCTTAGGATCAGGTTTTGGTACGGGTTTAGGGTCAGGCTTTGGTACAGGTTTAGGATCGGGTTTCGGTACAGGCTTAGGAACTGGCACGGGTTTTGTCAGTGATGTAGTAACAGAATGGGCTGTGCCGTTCGTAGTCACTGTAATCGTACCTGCAGTTTCCGTAGCATAGGATTTTATACCCGCATCTTTTAAACGTTTGACGGTTTCCGCATGTGGATGTCCATATATATTATTTTTCCCATAAGACAATATGGCGGCCTGTGGCTTCACAGCTGCAAGAAAATCAGCAGAAGTACTTGTCCGTGAACCATGATGACCTACTTTCAAATACGTGCTCTTTAGATTAGATTGACCAATCATTTCTTTCTCTACACGTTCATCCGCATCACCTGTAAATAAGAAACTGACATTGTCATACGCTAGTCGTGTGACAATGGAAGCGGCGTTATGATCAATTGCTCGGTCATCTGTGTGCAGTACATTCAGTTTAATCGCAGGGTCGAGTGCGATTACGTCACCTGTTTGTGCTACTGAGAATGGGATATTCTTTTTGTCGATTAATGTAAGTAAATTAACATATGTTGCAGTCGTATGAACATTCCCACTGTCGATAAATTGTTTTACTGTAAAAGTGTTAAGGACTTCTTCAAAACCACCAATATGATCAGCATGTGGATGTGTAGCCAGCGCGATGTCTAACGTTTTGATATTTCGAGATTTCAGGAAGGCAATGACTTTAGGTGCGTCGAGCGCAGTTCCCGCATCAATCAACATATTTTTGCCGTCTGGCGATTGGATCAGAATAGAATCCCCTTGCCCCACGTCGATGAAGTGAACTTGCATATTTGGCATCGGCTTAAAACTCGGATTCATCATTCGCGCCATAAAGACTGCGAAATGTTGTCTCGTCAATTTATTATTCGGTCCGAATGAACCATCCAAATAGCCTGTAGTGATATTTTCAGAAGCTAAGACACTGATATCATCTTTAAATCCATTTAGATCACTAACATCTGTAAAGTATACATCTTTGGTTTTAGGTAACTGATAGCCTTGAACTAAGATTTTTGCCATTTGTCCGCGTGTCAACGGAGCCGAAGCATCAAAGTACTTTGAACCGTTTGTATGGGTCTTTCCAGATATAAAACCTAATTGCACGGCCTTTGCAACTTTTTCATAGCCGTGATTCCCTTTCTTCAAATCAGTGAAGCCAGGGTCTGGTGCTGTGAAATCAGTAATCTGTTTTTCTCGCAAAATCATAGTAACAGCTTGTAAGCGAGTTAGATTGTCTTTCGGTTTAAATGTTCCGTCTGGATATCCTGTAATGATTTTTTTATCCGTGAGAAATTGGATTTCATCCGTATATTGTGAAACGTCTGGAAATCCTTTAGCAAAAGCTTGTTGCTGCGGAAATAAACCGAGCATCAGTACGACGATAAATAATGAATACAAAATCTTCTTCAAATCTGTTCCTCCTAGTTTTCTTGCATTTCGTGCATGAAATAGTATCTCCCTTATGCTTAAAACGTGCAAGAGTACTAGGGTAGCAATTTATGTATAGGAATTATTAATCAAAAAAAGACGAAATCTCTTGTGAACAGGAGATTTCGTCGTGTAATTACGTATGGAATAATAATAGTTTCCCAAGTGGAGAAGCCAAGCGATGTGTTCGGTCAAGCAGATCTTTTTCGATCAGCATCTGATTACCTTGTTCTTTTGCTGCGTCATCTGATTCTGCAGAGAAGGTCTCTTCTGTAATGAGTGAACCGTTTTTTTCGTAAGCAGTAAGTTTGTAAGTTTTCATCATATCGCCTCCATAAACCTTTTATTCAGTATACTATGAATCACGTCAAATGAATAGCTATTCATAATATTGAAAGCATAAAAGATCCTTCATGTTAGACTTTAGTAGAAGAATATTTATAATTTTGAAACATATTTTCAATTGAATCGTATAACAAGATAATGAGATTACTAAAGGGGATGATGTGCGTGGCCTTAGAATTAGAACAAGTGACTAAACAGTTTGGAGATTTTACAGCTGTGGACCAGCTGTCATTGACAGTAGAAGAGGGGACGATGTACGGTTTCCTCGGAGCAAACGGTGCTGGGAAGACGACTACGTTCCGAATGATCCTCGGATTATTAACTCCGACAGAAGGAAATATTACTTGGAACGGACGCACCATATCCTATGAAACGAGCCCGCTCATCGGTTATTTGCCTGAAGAACGTGGCCTGTATCCAAAAATGAAAGTGCTAGATCAGTTAATCTTTCTCGGACAGTTGCGTGGAATGAAAAAGTCTGCTGCGAAAAGTTCGGCACTTCAGTGGTTGGATCGTTTTGAAGTACCGCAAAATACGAATAAAAAAGTAGAAGAGTTGTCTAAAGGTAATCAACAGAAAATACAAGTTATCGCAGCATTATTGCACGATCCTAAATTGCTGATCCTTGACGAACCGTTCTCAGGACTAGATCCAGTAAATGTCGAGATGTTGAAAAAAGCGATAGTGGATTTCCGCAATAACGGAGCAACGATTTTGTTCTCCAGCCACCGTATGGATCATGTGGAAGAGTTATGTGAGCAACTCAGTATTATTCATCATGGCAAACAACTAGTCAGTGGAAAGTTGCGTGACGTTAAGCGTTCGTTCAGCAAACAGAATGTCCGGATTCGTTCAGACTTCCCGCTCACTGAGCTAGAGGGCTTTGAAGGAGTTACGACTGCTCATTATTCTTTGGAAGGTGCAGTTTTTCAGGTAGAAGATGAACGAGTGGCACATGCGTTGTTACAAGCAGCATTGCAAAAAGGGCCAATACGCCATTTCGAAATAGAAGAACCATCTTTGCAAGATATATTCATTGCGAAAGTGGGGAAAGAGCATGCGTGAATTTTGGATTATTTTTAAACAAAGTTTCTTGACCAAAGCTAAAACGAAATCATTTTTCATTACAACGCTCATCATGGTAGCGGGTATTTTTCTCTTTGCGAATTTGCCGAGCATTATAGACAAAGTCGGTCAGTTAATGGGGAGCAGTGAAGATGACCGTGTACTAGTCGTAGATAAGAGTGGGGTATTGTTTGACCGGTTGCATGAACAACTTCAGCAAAATGAACAAGGAATTTCATTGGAGCTGACAGAAGACTCGCAAGATCAGTTGGCAGAGCAAGTGAAATTGGAAGAAATCGCTTCGTTCATGGTATTGAGTTTTGATAAAGATCAAACTATCCAAGCATCTTATACAACAGGTAGCTTGGTAGATCAATTTTTGCCTTCAGCTCTACAAGATGCATTGCAAAATATTCAAACGCAAGTGAAAGCTGAACAGCTGTCTTTATCGGGCGAACAAGTTTCTGAGTTGTTTGCGCCGATTCAATTTGAAAAGCATAATATTTCAGAAACAGCAAAGTCAGAAGAAGAGCTGAACCAAGCTCGAGTCTTAGTGTATGTATTAATGTTCGTCATTTACTTTGCGGTGATCATTTATTCTTCGATGATTGCGACGGAAGTAGCTACGGAAAAATCATCACGTGTAATGGAAATTTTGATCTCAAGCGTATCACCTGTTAAGCATATGTTTGCGAAAGTGCTTGGAATCGGATCGCTCGGGATTGCGCAAATTCTAGTCTATGCCGTATCAGGGTTTTTGGCTTATAAACTATCATCCACAGGAGAGGAAAATGAACTATCTGCATTCTTCAGCCTGGAAAACTTGCAAGTTAGCACGCTGGTCTATGCTGTCATTTTCTTCTTGCTAGGCTATTTCCTTTATGCCACTCTAGCCGCGCTACTTGGCTCATTAGTAAGCCGGACAGAAGACGTACAACAGATGATTATGCCGATGTCGTTACTCGTCGTAGCAGCTTTCATTATCGCTGCAACGGGGCTTGGGAATCCAGAGATGGGCTATTTGAAAATCGCTTCCTTCATCCCATTCTTCGCTCCACTCGTCATGTTCTTGCGGGTTGGTATGCTCGATTTACCTTTGTGGGAGCCATTGCTTTCGATCGGTATCATGCTAGTGACGATCTTCATCCTTGGCTGGTTCGGTGCGAAGGTGTACCGTGGCGGCGTGTTGATGTATGGGCCGTCTCGTTCGCTTAAGGATTTGAAGAAGGCTATACAGCTTGGAAAGGAATAGGTTTAGGTGAAGAGTGTCCCTTGAAGTCACAGTGCTTCTTGGGATACTTTTTTGTGTGGATTTAAGTTTAAGTTCAAGTTCAAGTTCGAGTTCGAGTTCAAGTTCGAGTTCAAGAGTAAGGGGAGTTAGTGAGTACAAGGGATGGAAGCTCCAGTTGGCGGACGCTTTCCCATGGGCCTGCGGTGAGCCAACCAGTTCGCTGCGCTCTCTTTGGTTGTCTCACCTGATCGGGCTGATCCTGCGGGAAGAGCCGTAACGAAGAACGGCTTTTGCGAGTAAAAGCGCAGCGTTAGGCACACATTTTTGCACTTCGCCCCCAACTTCTTCCTCCATCCTATTCTTATGGTGGATGGATGTGGATCGCTTACTGGCGAAAGTGTGTGACTTAGGGTTGTGTTATTAACTTTCTACAAAAATGACACTAGTTGATCGTAAGTGGAAGGCGGCGACTCCCGCGGGAATAGCATGAGCCTTGAGACCCCGCAGGTAGCGAAGCGGACGAGGAGACTCAAGCCATGCCCGCAGGAAAGCGTCCGCCTGGAACGTCGATTAACGGTGCTTTCCCATTTACTACTGTTTCGCCTGTCCGCTTTCCAGTAATAGATGAGATATGGTAAAATAGGAACGAGTATTCGTGGAAGAGGTGCAACCTATGGAACCCATCCGTTTTTTACATACAGCCGACCTGCATTTGGACAGCCCTTTTAAAGGCATGTCCGCAGCAGGGCCGGACGAGCTCGCTCGACTGCAGCAGTCTACATTCGCTGCGTTCGACCGATTCATAGCCTACGCAGTCAAAGAGCGACCGGATTTCATTGTCATTGTCGGTGACCTATACGACGGTGAAGACCGTAGCTTGCGTGCGCAAATTCGTTTCCAGCAAGGTATGCAACAACTTCAAAAAGTGAAGATCCCGGTCTACCTGTCTTATGGAAATCACGACCACTTAGCAGGCAGATGGACTCGCGTGTCATTGCCGGAAAACGTTCACGTGTTTTCTGAACATGTAGAGCAAAAACAACTAACTATTCGTAATGAAACTATTTATTTACACGGCTTTAGCTACCCACAGCGTCATGTTAAAGAACCGATGATTTCGCACTATCCAAATGCGGCAGATGGAATACATATCGGCCTGTTACACGGAAGTGTGGCGGGTGACGCAGAGCATGCCGTCTATGCACCGTTTACTATTAATGAATTGCAAAGTAAGCACTACCATTACTGGGCGCTTGGTCATATTCATAAACGCCAAGTATTGTCTCAAGAACCGCCCATCGTCTATCCAGGTAATATTCAAGGAAGGCACCGTAATGAACAAGGGCATAAAGGATTTTACGACGTCTCGTTGACACCTGCCAACACGTCTCTTACCTTTGTGGAAACGTCGGATATTGTTTTCACGTCATTGACGGTTTCATGCAAAGGAATCGAATATGCGGATGACTGGATTTCAGCATGTCAGGAAGCCGTCGATCAATTGACAGCCGAGATTGGCAGTGTTGTCGTAGAACTAGTGATGGAACATACGGAAGGGCTAGAAAACGATTTAGCAAGATCTGAAGTGGAGTGGCTTGATATTCTGCGAGAACAATATGAAGATATGGAGCCATTCGTCTGGATCTCATCGATTGAATGGCCATTGATCAGAGATACGGTAGTTTCAAATTCATTACTTGAGCCAGTGGAGAGCACGTTATCCGGCTGGGAAACAGATGACTGGAATGATTTGGTGAAAGAAGTGTATAGCCATAAAGCGGGTCGCTATTTAGAATCACTGAAACCTGCCAATTTTGAGCGATTGAAACAGCAGGCAGCCGCATTGCTAGAGGATGAAATGTGGAAGGAGGGCTAAAATGAAAATCCGAAAAATACTTCTGTACGGATTCGGTCAGCATGAAAATTTGGAAATTGATTTGCGACCCGGCATGAACCTGTTATATGGACCGAATGAAGCGGGGAAAACGACTATTCAGCAAGCCATCCTTCATATTTTATTTGGATTTCCTCAAAAGAATCAACAAGAGCTACGCTATGAACCGAAAACAGGTGGGAAATACGGTGGCTGTCTCTATATAGATGATCAAGAGTATGGTAATTGGATGATCGAACGAGTGCGTGGAAAGTCTTCGGGTGACGTCTCTATCCGTTTTGATGATGGACGTATTGCAGAAGAAGAGGAATTGAAGAGGTTGTTAAGAGGTTATGATCGGCAAGCATTTGAATCGATCTTCTCTTTCTCCTTATTCCAACTACAAGATCTTGAGAAAATGGATGAAAATGATTTGAGTCGGACATTACTTGCGTCTGGGACGACAGGTCTCGATACGTTATGGAAAGTGGAAAAGAAGATGGAGAAGGAAATGGGTGGCCTCTTCAAAAAATCGGGCAAAATACCACCCATGAATAAAA
The DNA here is from genome assembly GCF_002743245.1 of Sporosarcina sp. P26b. Taxonomy (NCBI): domain Bacteria; kingdom Bacillati; phylum Bacillota; class Bacilli; order Caryophanales; family Caryophanaceae; genus Sporosarcina; species Sporosarcina sp. P26b. Next base: position 3,600 of record NZ_PDYW01000024.1, on the reverse strand, counting down.
AACTGGCCGAAATACGTGAACTGGAACAAGCGATGTTGAAAGAACAACAAAAGCTTTCCACGTATGAACCGTTGACTATTCGCAAGCAAGAACTTGACGAACAAGTGGCGGCATTACGTTCAGAAGAGCAGCACCTTTACAAGCAATCTGAAGAACAGCGAATCGCGATGCAAGTTGTTCCGTTGCAGCAACAGCGCAACCAATTACTTGAACAAATCTCCCATCTACCTGATGATTTTCCAGCAGCAGGTATTCGTCGTTACGAAGAACTTGCAAGTAAGCAATCAGAATTGAAGTTAAAGAAATCACGTTTAGAGAAAGAACAGGCGGAGTGGCAATCGGAATTGATCGACTTGCGCCCCAAAAGTGAACAACAAAAACTGGAACGCTGGGTAGCACAAGAAGCAGAATGGCATCGATTACGATCGGAGCGGCTTACTGCTGAACAGGAAATACAAGTACTTGAAAAGAAACGGCACCAGTTCATCAATCGTTTAGGATTAAAGGATGAACAACTAGCATCTATAGGGACAATGGATGTTTCCATTCAACGTGAACGCCAGCTCGAACCTGTTCTTGAAGAACAGAAAGAAATGGATCAGCAATTAAAAGCATTGCAGCGCTTATTGGCGGAGGCGGAAAGTGAACGTCAAGAAGCGGAGCGACAAAAAGAACGGACTGAACGTTTGAGATTGACTGATTCTGAACGAGAGAAACTGGCAACCTGGCCGGAATTGCAGCGTAAACTTGCAGAAGCTAAATTCATTGTATCTGCAGGGGGTCAGCAGGCTTCGAATGGAATGGTTCCGATCATTATTTTGCTCATTGGACTAGTGATCGGGGCATATAGTGTCATGCAGCAGCAGTGGTTGTTCGCGGGGCTTGGTCTAGTAGTCATGGCGGTCGGGTTTTGGTTATTTACACAAAAACCTGATTCTGTATCAGACCAGCAAACGTTCATTCGAGAACATGAAGAGCTAGCGATCGAACTGGAAAAGCTAGCTGCACGTCATGACATGCAACAACGTGATCAGCAACAAATATCAACAGAGATTGAAAGAATGGATCGTAAATTGCAGAAATACGCAGAGGAAATGGAACAACTTTATCAGTTAAAACAACAAGCGGTGAAGAAGTTGCAAGATCTGTTACGAGATGAGCCATTCGATCCAACATTCAATATCCAAGAAAGCTTTCGTTTGTTGCGCGAGTTTCAAGATGTGGAGATAGATCAGAGAACATGGCAACAACGTCTACAAACTACGACACAGCTAATACGGTCATTAATTCAAGAAGTGGAAGAAGTACTCGGGCCAGTGGCCGAAGAAGGTTTGTATGAGAGACTTCGTCAAGAACTACAGCGTCAGAACAGCCTACAAGAAAAGCATCTAAGTAAAGAACAAACGCTACGTGAAATTAAAGAGCAATTAGATGAAACACAGGAATTGTTGGAGACGGTAACAGCAGAAATTCAACAATTGTTCGAGGTTATTGGGGTATCAGAAAAAGAACAATTTTACACAGCATATCAGCAAGATCAAGATGCACAATTATTAAAACGACAGCTAAAAGAAGTAGAAGCACAACTGTCCTTATATACCAAGGAACCGGTAGTTAAAGAGTGGACCTTACCTGAGCTTGAGCGACAGCGCAGTGAAACGACAAACCGCCTGGAAATGATTCGCAAAGAAGTAGTGGAGCTTGTAGATGAGCAAGTGAAAGTTGGACATGAAATCTCGCAAATGGTTACAAGCCGAACGTATAGCGAACTTCAGCAATTATTTGAAGTGCGAAAAGCTGAGCTAGAAGATATGACAAAACAATGGGTAATACGAAAAGCCGTCCGTGAGGCAATTCGGCAAACGATGAGCGAGTGGAAAGAACATCAATTACCGGCCGTTCTTCTTCAGGCGAATGAATGGTTTAGCAAATTAACTGGGAATCGATATGCGACGCTTGGCTTATCTGTGGAAGGCTATTTCGAGGCAGTCACAACAGAAGGGCAATCTTTCATGATCAATGAGCTTAGTCAAGCGACAAAAGAGCAAGCCTACCTTTCGTTGCGCTTGGCGTTAGCGTATGAATTATCAGAGCGCGCACCGTTTCCAATTATTATGGATGACCCATTTGTTCACTTTGATAATGAGCGACTTTCGCGTATGATAGAAATACTTACGGAGTTACAACCATCTCATCAATTTCTGTACTTTACTTGCCATCAAGAAATGAAGTCGAAATGGCCAAGTGAACCTCATACAATTGAGATTGGACGAAAAGTTAAAGGGGAGATCCACTGATGAAAAAACTACTTGACTATCAAGTCGGCGAAACAATCGACATGTATTTATTGATTAAGCAGGCAACAAAAGGTGTCACACAGCAAGGGAGTCCGTTCATGACGTTGATTCTGCAAGATAAAAGTGGTGACCTTGAAGCGAAACTTTGGGATGCGGGTGAAGAACAAGCTCAGATGTATCAGGGAGCAACCATCGTAAAAGTAGGCGGAGAAATTCATGAGTACCGTGGAAAAAATCAACTTCGCTTGAAAGCAATTCGTCCTGCGAAAGAAGATGAAGGGGTAACAATTGCGGATTTAGTACCTTCTGCCGAAAAGAGCAAGGAAGTATTGTTAGACGAATTAATGCAGTATTTCTTTGAAATGCAGAATCCACAAATCCAGCGCGTGACACGTCATTTATTGAAGAAACATCAGCAAGATTTCGTATTATATCCAGCGGCTACGAGAAATCATCATGACTACGTTTCAGGCTTATTAGACCACGTTGTTTCGATGTTGAAACTCGGTAAGGCGATTGCGGAATTGTATCCAACATTGAACAAAGATTTACTGTATGCAGGAATTATTTTGCATGATATCGGTAAAGTTATCGAGTTGTCAGGCCCAGTCGGTACGCAGTATACGATCGAAGGGAATTTACTAGGGCATATTACGATCATGGTCAATGAAATTTCCAAGGCTGCAGAAGAGTTGGAGATTGAGGGCGAGGAAGTGATGTTGCTTCAGCATATGGTGTTGTCTCACCATGGTAAAGAGGAGTGGGGCAGTCCGAAGCGTCCGATGTTGAAGGAGGCGGAGATTCTTCATTATATTGATAATATCGATGCGAAGATGAATATGCTGAACCGCGTCATGTCGAAGACTACGCCAGGCGAGTTCTCTGAGCGCGTATTCCCACTGGATAACCGTTCGTTCTATAAGCCAACTTTTGAGTGATGTAGGTAAATAACGAGTCAGGGTAGTGGAAGGCAACGTTGATCTACTTATTGGGTCGTTGCTCGACGTTGACTTGTGCATGGAAATAAGTAAAGGTTCTGCTTTTCGGATCCGCACAGGCACGTGGGGGATTGCCTACAGCCATGAGCCAGCTGGCGGTGGAGCTGCCTAGTTGGTCTCATGGCCACGGCCTACCCCGCAGTTGTGCCTGCGCTACTAAGTGGGAACCATGTCAGGTTGTGGTTTATAGTAGATGAAACCAGTGACCTGGTAGTATTCGTTCCTTATTCTTGCAAAAGAAGAATCAGAACTGCTCTACACACTATCTAACGTAGGCGGCTGCACGTGGTAGGCGTAGTAATGAG
>NZ_PDYW01000023.1:0-37231 GCF_002743245.1 Sporosarcina sp. P26b | reverse complement strand
GCATGTCAAAATGATGGTTGATAGACATAAAAAGAACTCCTTTCAAAAAAGATGGTATGTATCTTTACCATCTTTTTAAGAAAAGTACACCTATTTCTTAAGTTGACAGCTATGATGGCTTGAGCCTCCTCGTCCGCTTCGCTACCTGCGGGGTCTCAAGGCTCATGCTATTCCCGCGGGAGTCGCCGCCTTCCACTACGACCAACTGGTGTCTCTTTTTGGAGTTAGAACGCTGATACATTTGTGTTGTGAAGATTAAACCAAAATCAAAACCAAAATAAACCCAAACCCGAACTCAAACTCAAACTCAAACTCAAACTCAAACTCATATAAAAACACAAAATAAAAAGGTTGTCGCGGAAGGCCTTTTGGCTTTCTGCGACAACCTGTAGTTGTTATTTCTTTTCGATTTCGTTGCGTTCTAGAACGTGGTCGATTAGGCCGTATTCTTTTGCGCGTTCGGCAGTCATGAAGTTATCGCGGTCTGTGTCTTTTGCGATGACATCGATTGGCTGGCCAGTGCGATCTGCTAGGATTTGGTTTAGTTTTTCACGTAGGTGCAAGATGCGTTTTGCGGCAATTTCGATTTCAGTTGCCTGACCTTGTGCGCCACCTAGTGGTTGGTGAATCATGACTTCTGCGTTTGGCAATGCGTAGCGTTTGCCTTCTGTACCGGCTGTTAGCAAGAATGCACCCATTGATGCTGCCATGCCTACACAGATTGTGCGGATGTCTGGTTTGATGTATTGCATAGTATCGTAGATCGCCATACCTGCTGTAATGCTTCCACCTGGGCTGTTAATGTAGATCGAGATGTCTTTTTCTGGATCTTCAGCTTCTAGGAAGAGCAATTGTGCAACGATAGAGTTGGCTACGTTGTCGTCAATGCCGCTACCCAACATGATAATACGGTCTTTCAATAGACGAGAGTAAATGTCGTACGCTCTCTCACCACGGTTTGTTTGTTCAATAACTGTAGGAATTAGATTCAATTAGACTTCCTCCTTTAATTACTTCATAATATTCGTTCGGTTGAAATCAGTTTGTATTTCAACTATAACTGTATTTTACCTATTAAGGTCAACAAAGGTCAAATCATTTGCCTTAAAAATACACATTGCTTTTCATTATATTCTAAGATACAATGGAAGATGTCTCTTACAGAAGAAAAGTTCTTTCTGTAGTGGAGTTATCATAGCTAAAGCTTGATCATACATGTTTCGTCCTCGTGGTGCAATGGATAGCACGTGAGCCTCCGAAGCTCAAAATGTGGGTTCGACTCCCGCCGAGGGCATCATAGTAAAGCGTTTGAACAGTTCGCATGTTGCGATTATGTTCAAACGCTTTTTTGTGTTGAGTTTCTATTACTCACGACTTACTATTCTACATTTTCCCCAGATAGACCTTCTTTTAAACTTCATTATTTACAAATAGCCTTATTCAAAAATGATTTATAATGATTTACTTGATTTAATTAATAAGGCAATTCTTTTACATGAAAAAAGAACAACGAATGAATATTCATTTAAAAGATAGGAAACCTGTCTTTCCACCTAGAAAAAAATATATTTTTCCGCTAAATACAACAAAATTTAATGCGTGCAAACGCTATCACGACAAGCTTCGTTAGTTTATTCCATTTATATACAGATAATCAAATTGTCAAAAGAGGTTTGAACTTATTATTTTACTATGGTAATCTAGCAACTAACTTATTATTAGTTTGATGAAAAAATCAAGGAGGAGAATTATGAAGAAATCGGCGATAGGTGTTTTGGCGGTGATGCTGCTTGTGTTACTAGCGGCTTGTGGGAATGGGGATTCAGATTCATCTGGCAGTAAAGATGGTAGCAAATTAGATAATTTAAAAGAAAAGGGCGTTGTCAAAGTCGGCTTTGCCAATGAGAAACCGTATGCGTATGAAGAAGACGGAGAATTGCAAGGTGCAGCGGTCGCTATTGCCAAAGCGGTCTTTGAAAACTTGGGTGTGGCCGAGGTAGATGGTCAACTGTCTGATTTCGGTCAATTAATCCCAGGCTTGGGCGCAGGAAAATATGATGTCATCACGGCGGGTATGGCTATTACGCCGGACCGTTGTTCAAGTGTTTCATTTGGAGAGCCGGAAATTAAATATGGTGAAGGCTTGATCGTTGAGACAGGAAATCCTATGAACTTAAAGAGTTATAAAGATATCGCAGCCAACCCAGACGTCAAAGTGGCAGTGATGAGTGGCGCAACAGAGAAGGACTTCATGATTCGTGAAGGGATTGCTGAAGACCAGATCATGATGGTTCCTGATATTCCTGCATCTTTCTCAGCAGTAGAATCAGGGCGTGCAGCAGTGACAACAGGTACAGAAATGACGATCAAAATGGCTCTTGAATCTGCGAACAATGAAAAACTTGAATTTGTTACAGATTTCGAACAGCCAGACATTGAAGGAGTACCAAGCTTTGGTGCCGCAGCATTCTCAAATGATGATGATGAATTACGTGAAGCATATAACGAAGAATTACAGAAATTGAAGGATAATGGCGAAATCGCAGCGTTGATTGAACCATTTGGCTTCACTGAAGAAATGAATATAGTAGAAGACGACATTACGACGGAAAGTGTATGTAACGGCGATAACTACTAAATGTACAACCGGGTCATGCCCAACAGCGGCATGACCTTTTTAATTTGAGAAACGAAATACTAGTTATAAAAACAACTATAATGGAGTGGTTTTGTGAGTTCCTTACCCGATATTTTTTCCACTGTTGTACAAGGGTTAGGCATTACGCTGCAAGTGCTAGTTCTATCGATTATCTGTGCGAGTATCATCGCATTCGTCGCGGGCTTGTCACGTGTCAATACGAATCTCCTTATTAAAGGGTTCACTGGTTTCTACGTGGAGATTTTCCGTGGCACGTCATTGATCGTACAGCTGTTTTGGTTCTCTTATGCGTTACCCGGTTTATTCAATATTCACCTAGGTAGCGATATATGGGTAGCCGTGCTAGCAATATCCTTAAACTATGGAGCGTACATGTCTGAAATTGTACGAGGGTCTATTCAAGCCGTAGCTGCTGGGCAGACAGAAGCTTCTATTGCGTTGAACCTATCGAAGTTTCAACGCATGCGTCATATTATTCTTCCGCAAGCCCTACGCATGATGCTACCTGAATACGGAAATTATTTAATTCAAATTTTAAAAGCAACATCTTTGGTTTCGTTGATCGGTTTAACTGATTTGCTATATTACGGGAATATTTACCGAAGCACGCACTTGTCGGAATCTCCGATGGTCTACGTACTTTTACTCGTCATGTACTTTATTATTGCGTTGCCAATGATTTTCTTCACTAGAAAGATGGAGAGCGTATCGAAGAAAGGAGTGGCTAGCTGATGACTTGGAGTTGGGATGTATTCTTTTCCGTTATTCCACTGATATTTAAAGGGTTATGGATTACAGTCGGTTTGACGCTTGCTTGCTACTTATTCGCTGCGGTCTTTGGTTTCGTATGGGTATTCATTAGTCGATTACCTTGGCGACCTGTGCGTTGGTTGTTCGGTTGGATTGCGGAATTTATCCGTTCGACACCGCCACTCGTACAACTATTCTTCATCTACTATGCATGGCCGATGATGCCGGTTGTAGGCGTCTCGCTCAATCCATTTGTAGCCGCAATTTTAGGTCTCGGTATTCATTTCAGTACGTATATGTCTGAAGTGTATCGTTCAGGTATTGAGTCCGTCGATAAAGGGCAGTGGGAAGCTTCGACTGCACTCAATCTATCGACGCGTCAAAAGTGGACAAAAATTATTTTACCGCAAGCGATTCCACCGACTATACCGATGCTCGGAAATTACTTGATTATCATGTTCAAAGAAGTACCACTAGCTTCAACAATTGGTGTAGTGGCGATGTTACATATCGCGAACGACTACGGAGCGCAGTACTACAAATACGTTGAGCCATTAACTGTAGTGGCGTTGTTCTTCCTATTAGTGAGCTACCCATCTGCATTATTGATCAATAAATTAGAGAAGAAATACAATCGTCGGTTCGATAAGAAGACGTTAGCGTAATGAATGAAGATGAAGGAGAGGATTAGATCGTGGAACCGATCGTACAATATAAAGACGTGCATAAATCATTCGGAGAGACGAAAGTGTTAAAAGGTATCGACTTGGATATCAAACCTTCCGAAAAAGTCGCGCTCATCGGGCCAAGTGGTTCTGGTAAAACGACGATCATTCGTCTGTTGATGACACTTGAAGAACCTACCTCAGGCGTCATTGAAGTGAATGGCCAAAACTTGTGGATGATGCAGAAAAAAGGCGAGTGGGTGACAGCGGATGAAAAACATCTACGTTCCATTCGTGGGGATATCGGGATGGTGTTCCAGCATTTTAACCTATTTCCGCATATGACCATTCTCGACAACTGCATGCTGGCACCTGTACTTGTTAAGAACGAAAGCAAGGCAGAAGTGAAGGCGACGGCAGTGGAGATGCTGGAGAAAGTGGGTCTTGGTGACAAGATTGAACTGTTCCCATCGCAGCTGTCAGGCGGTCAGAAACAGCGTGTCGCAATGGCGCGAGCGCTAATGATGCGTCCACAAGTAATGTTGTTTGACGAAGTAACATCTGCACTAGATCCAGAGCTCGTCGGCGAGGTGCTTGAGGTGATTCGTGATCTTGCGAAAGAAGGCGAGATGGCGATGATTCTCGTGACACATGAAATGGATTTCGCACTCGACATTGCAGACCGTGTAGTATTTTTGAATGAAGGTGTGATCGAGGAAGAAGGGTCGCCGACCGAGATTTTACTGAATCCTGAAAGCGAGCGACTGCAAGACTTCTTGGGACGCTTTACGAATAATCGATAATAACAAAAAGGATGTCCCAAGTTGTTTGGGACATCCTTTTCTACGTAGATCAATGTATTTAAGTAGTGTTTCCGAAGCGCAAATCCCTACCCCAACACCCTGCCAGCTACTATCTGTTAACTCATTTCAATTTTAACCGTACTCTCACTACCTTCAAGAAACCGTCAGCCACCACCATAACCCAGTCAACGTGATCAACAGCGTAGGCACGGTCAGAACTACTCCTACTTTGAAGAAATAGCCCCATGAAATACGTACGCCCTTTAGGGATAGCACGTGCAGCCAAAGCAGTGTTGCAAGTGAGCCGATGGGTGTCATTTTGGGACCGAGGTCTGATCCAATAACGTTTGCGTAGATCAATGCCTCGCGCACATCCGGTGGAACCGCGGCGTCTTGAATGGCCAATGCGTCAATCATAACGGTCGGCATATTATTCATAACCGACGACAGAATTGCGGCAATGAAGCCCATGCCGATCGTGGCGGCGTACAAACCATGACCAGCCGTCCACTCAATCAATCCTGTCAATACAGACGTCAGTCCTACGTTGCGCAGACCGTAGACGACTACGTACATTCCAATTGAGAAGAACACGACTGCCCAAGGTGCGCCTTTGATTACGGTTTTGGTTTCTACTGCATCGCTCGTTCTCGCGATCAATAAGAATACAATCGCAATCGAACCGGCAATGAAGGAGACAGGTAATCCAATTGATTCGCTGATGAAGTAGCCTACGAGTAGGGTGCCGAGTACGACAAATGAAATCCGGAACATCTTGTGATCTCGAATGGCGCTAGCGGGTGTACGTAGCAACTTTTCATCAAAACGTTTTGGAATGGATTTCCGGAAATAGATAAACAGCACGAGAATGCTTGCGCCTAGACTGAAGAAGTTCGGAATGATCATCCGGCTTGCGTATTCGGCAAAACCGATACCGAAGAAGTCGGCGGAGACGATGTTTACGAGATTGCTGACAACGAGAGGCAACGACGTGGTGTCCGCAATGAATCCCGATGCCATGACAAAGGGGAGAATCATCTTCTCTTTGAAATCAAGCGCACGCACCATCGCAAGAACAATAGGCGTTAGGATCAAAGCTGCGCCATCATTCGCAAATAAAGCCGATACACCGGCGCCGAGTAGGATGACTAGCAAGAACATCCTGACGCCACTTCCTTTGGCAAAACGCGCCATATGTAAAGCGGACCATTCGAAAAATCCGATTTCATCCAAAATCAATGAAATAATAATTAAAGCGACAAATGTTAATGTAGCATTCCAAACAATCGCTGTTACGTCGATTACGTCAGTGAAACTGACGACGCCAGCCAGTAGCGCAAGAAGTGCACCGGCAATTGCGGACCAGCCGATGGATAAGTTTCGTGGTTGCCAAATGACGAAAATGAGCGTGAGTAGAAAAATCGAACTCGCTACTATTATTTGCATCGACTCTCCTCCTGTCGATCAATAGAAGGAACCGGTAATAACTTCAATAATTTGAGCAGTAAAGAATAGTGGGGATGGCTCGTATTGAGTGACCAGTATACCCAACGTCCGCGCCGTTCATCGCATACGATTTCGTCAGTTTTTAGTCTGCGCATATGTTGACTGACTGCGGGCTGCGAAATATCGAGTAAAGGCAGTATATCACAAATACATAAAGGTCCGCTTTCTACTGCTTTCAATAACTGTAAACGGGATTGGTCCCCGATAGTTTTTAAATACCTTTCCATTTGTTCGGGATTCATAAAATTCTCCTTTATTCTTTAGTACAACTATCATATAAGCACGGACTTATATATACAATACTTTTTATAAACAAAAAAGGAAGCCACAGGGGAGTGTGACTTCCTTTTTGTATTAGGTCGGTTGACCGTGAGTTTATCGTTCTTTGCTCAACTCGTCATGAATTAGATCCATATTATACGTTAAATATTTTACATACGTATCGACTTCGTCACCAGGGTTACCAATTTCGTCAGAGTAGATCGGCTTTTCAGCAATAGGTACGCCGGTCTCTTCGGAAACAGTTTCCATTGGACGAGTATCCACGTTGGATTCTACGAATAACACAGGAACTTTGTGATCTTTAATATACTGAACAAGTTCTTTGATTTGTTTAGGAGAACCGTTCTCTTCCGTATCGATTTCCCAAATGAATGCTTCTTTCAAACCGTAGTGGTCGTTCAAGTATTGGAATGCACGTTCACTTGTTATAAGCACGCGATTTTCTTCAGGCACTGTAGAAATGCGCTCTGCAAATTCGTCGTCAAGCTCTTGTAGACGTTGAACGTACTCGTCTCCTTGCTCTTGAATTTTTTCGCTATGTGTTGGGTGTTTTTCAATCAATGCATCACGTATAGCTTCTGCCATTTTCACTCCAACAGCAGGATCAATGAACGCGTGTGGGTTGATTTCTTCTTCACGCCCATCATCGCCACCAAGATACTTAGGCTCAACATTTTCAGTCAAGCTGTAGATGTTTTCGTCTTTCTGTCCAACGGAATCCATCATCTTGAAGAACCAACCTTTTTCTCCGCCTTCAAGGTTTAAGCCGTTGTAGAATAAAACGTCCGCATCTGTTGCGGCTTTAATATCATTTGGCAATGGTTCATATTCGTGGGGATCCGTTCCAGTGGGTACTAGGTTATAAACCTCCACATAGTCTCCGCCAATTTCACGTGCCATATCTGCAATGATAGTAAACGATGTAACGACTTTCAACTTGTCACCCGTTTCCGCTGCTTTGTCGCCGTCTTCTGCGCCTTGCTTGCCTTTATCGTCATTGCCGCACGCTGCTAACATAAATACAGCGAGCAATGACAATGTCAGCCACTTTGCTAAGTTCTTCATGTAATCATTTCTACTCCTTTATGGATAATAAATTTATATTTCCGCCGCAGCGGTTGAATCTTTAATTTGTAGCATTTGTAATCGCTTTGCGTTTCGCTCTTGAACGGATCTTGCTGACGATAATCCCTTGCTTAGGGGAGAATAGGAATGCCAGTATGAATATTCCTGTCGCCGCTAACGCGATAACCGGTCCTGACGGCATATTGTATAAGAAACTGAAGTACAGACCAATAATAGAAGATACTGCACCGAAGAATGCTGCGAGTACGACCATGATCGATAGGCGATTCGTTAACAGATACGCTGTGGAAGCGGGCGTAATCAACAATGAAACGACCAAAATCACGCCAACTGTCTGTAAAGAAGCGACTGTAACCAATGTCAGTAAAAACATAATTGTATAATGGATAAGCTGCGTTTTTAAACCGTATGCTGCAGCCATCGTTTCATCAAAACTGGAAACGAGTAGTTCTTTAAAGAACAACACAACGACTAGAATAACGACAGATCCGATAATCAATGTCAGCCACATATCCGATGTGCGGACAGACAAGACGTTACCGAATAAAATTTGCGTCAAATCGGTCGCACTTTTTGCCCGAGTAATTAAGATAATCCCGAGTGCGAAAAATGCGGAGAAGACAATTCCGATCGACGAGTCATTTTTAATTCGACTATTTTGAGAAATGGCTCCAATACCGAATGCGGTCAGAACGCCCGTCAACACGGCACCGTAGAAATAGTTGATACCGAGCATATAGGAAATGGCAATTCCCGGTAGAACCGCGTGGGAAATCGCATCCCCCATTAGTGCCATCCCGCGAAGAACGATAAAACTACCGATGACGCCGCAGATGACGCCGACCATAACGGAAGTGATCAACGCTTTTTGCAAGAAACTATAGGTCATTAAATCTTGAATAAACTCCATTACATAGTAACCTCCAAGCCGTCGATCATAAATTCACGATTGTATGCTTTCGTCATATTGCCTGACTGGAAGACTTTACTAGTAGGGCCTGCATCAATTAACTCTTTATTGATCAGAATCAACTCGTCAAAATAACTTTTTACTTTTGATAAATCATGGTGAACAACGAAAATCACTTTACCGGCTGCTTGCAATTCGCGTAAGATCCCGATAATGATTTCTTCACTGGATACGTCAATTCCGACGAATGGTTCATCGAGGAAGAAATAATCTGCTTTTTGAGCGAGCGCACGTGCAAGGAACACACGCTGTTGCTGTCCGCCTGAAAGTTCACCAATCTGACGGTTTGCGAAGCTTTCCATGCCGACTTGCTTCAAACATTCCATAGCGAATTCTTTATCCGCTTTACGAGGACGTCTAAGTATACCGGTTCTTGGGTAGGTACCCAGTAAGACCGTGTCTTTTACGATGATCGGAAAGTTCCAGTCGATATTGGAACGCTGTGGAACATAAGCAATTTGTTTACGCATGGAATTCACAGTCTGGCTACCGATTTTCACGTCTCCATGATCTTTGTGGATCAAGCCGAGCATCGCTTTCAGTAACGTGGATTTACCCGCGCCGTTTGGTCCAAGCACACCAATCAAACTGCCAGCTCCAAATGAAAAAGATACATCCTTTACGACTTCATTGCCGTCATATGAAACACTAATATGTTTAACTGTTATCGGTTCGATCATACTGTATCCTCCTTCTTTCCCTCGTGCAACTTTTACGTAAAAAATAAAGCACCATTATATATGACTTGAGTAGAATTGTAGTTAATTTATTTATTAATATAAAGCAATAGTTTCCTTCACGCAACTCTAATGCATGATTAGGACTATATTGTTTCCCTTGTGCAACTTTAATAGTATAACTTACTAAAAATAATCTGTAAAGAGCTAATTGAAAATAAATTCCAAGCCGTATCAATGATTGTAGTGAGAAACGAATCATATTTAAAGTAGTCTATGCTTATAAATGAAAGTGAAACTAGACATACACCCAACTACTACCAGTTAATTAATTTCAACTGTAAGTTTGGGGAGTGAAAGAATAAGGGTAAGGATATACTAAAGAGATGAGGAAAGGAGTAGTGATCTATGAAGAAATTAGCTGGTCCGCTTATAGCCATTATAGTACTAGTTGTCATAGCTGCGATCATGATCGTACCTTCGTACAATAAGTTAGTGAACTTAGAAGAAGACGTAGATCAATCATATGCACAAATCGAAACGCAACTACAACGAAGAGTAGATTTAATCCCGAATTTGGTCAATACGGTAAAAGGATATGCCTCACATGAAAAAGAGGTGCTCGAAAACATTGCCAACGCACGTAGTAAAATGGCCGGAGCACAAGGTCCTGAAGAACAAGCAGCAGCAGATTCAGAACTATCGAGTGCATTGAGTCGTTTACTAGTCGTAGTAGAGAACTATCCAGATTTAAAAGCGAATCAAAACTTCCAGCAGTTAATGGATGAATTAGCCGGTACGGAAAACAGAATCGCCGTTGCACGTAAAGATTATAACGACGTCGTTTCAGTCTTCAATAGAACAGTAAAACGTTTCCCAGGCAAGATTGTCGCTTCCATCTTCGGATTCGATGAAAAAGAATACTTCAAAGCGGTCGAAGGGGCGCAACAACCGCCATCAGTCGATTTTGGGGATGACAAGAAGTGATCAACCGTTTCTGCATGTTCCTCGTAGCCATACTAGTTGCCCTTACTAGTACTACGACAGCCCATGCGATTACGGATGTGGTGGTAGATGATGCAAATATTTTATCACCTGAACAAGAATCAGAAATAGAGCAATACGGTATAAGATTACAAGCAGCGACAAAAGCTGAACTTGCGGTACGTACAGTATATTCACTTGAAGGCGAGCCTGTAGAGGATTATGCATTACGGACATTTCGTGAATTGAAATTAGGCGATAGCAAGCTAGAAAACGGTGCGTTGCTAGTCGTTTCTACTGAGAAAGACGAAGCGCAAGGAATAGACCGTGAATTTTATTTGCTCACTGGCTACGGTCTAGAAGGAGCACTGCCTGACGGTAAAGTAGGACGTTTCATTGATGAACTGGCCATGCCATATTTACGAAATGAACAACCAGACCTCGCGATTATGGAAGCGTATAAAGCGTTCTACAATGAAATCGCAGCAGAATATGGTTTGAATGGCGACGACTTACCCGTCACGTATCTTGAAGGTGGAAGTGACGACGGAGATGTCGGAATGCCGAACTTCTTCATCATTGTCATCGTCCTCTACATTCTCTTCCGACTCTTCTTCGGAGGCGGAGGAAGAGGTGGCAGAGGAGGCGGCGGTCCACGCGGTCGATCTAGCGGCGGCCCAATATTCTTCCCAGGTTCCGGTGGCGGCTTCGGTGGAGGATTCGGAGGCGGAAACAGCGGCGGTGGAGGCTTTGGTGGCTTCGGCGGCGGTGGTTCCAGTGGCGGAGGCGGCGCCGGCAGAAGCTGGTAAGCCTTTAAAAGTGACGATAACTCGTTTGACGAGTTGTCGTCACTTTTTTGATTGTGGAGGAGTTTCGCTAAGCCCGCGGCATGACAATCCGTTCTCCACGAATTCTATGTGCCGCGCCATCTATCTTTCCGCACTTGACGTGGTCGCCACGCTGACACTGCTGGTTGCTCTGGCTGCTCGAGGCTCAATGAATCGTGTTAACCGCTCTATGCATCCCCGCGAACGCTCTATCGACGAAGTTATCCGCTCTATCGCACCGCGTATCCGATCATAGCCACACGCTATCCGCTCTATCGGGCCACGCAACCGCTCTAAGCCCGCGGCACGACATTCGGATCTCCCACGAATACTATGTGCCGCGCCATCTCTCTTTCCGCACTTGATCTGATCGCTCGTTGCTCGCGGCTCAATGAATCGCGTTGACCGCTCTATGCCTTCCCGTGAACGCTCTATCGACGAAGTTATCCGCTCTATCACATCACGTATCCGATCATAGCCACACGCTATCCGCTCTATCCAGCCACGCAACCGCTCACACCCCACACCCCACACCCCAAAAAAGCAATTCACTAGAAATCCGCCCCAATCCATGCCATCATAATAAAAAACGAGGTGAACCCTGACATGCACATTACATTCTACACAAGACCCAATTGCGAGCTGTGCGAGGAAGCGGAGCGCATGCTTAAATTAGTGGCGGAAGATCATCCGCTCGAGTGGGAGACCATTAATATAGAAGAAGATGACGAAATCCATGAAAAATACATGCTGATGATCCCGGTTATTGAACACGAAGGACGTGTGCGAACCTACGGGAATATAGGCTATATCGACGTTTTGGAATTAATTGACGAGTGAAAACGCTTTCTAATTGTGTTTTGATTTTCAAGATGCTATACTACGTGTATAGTATTTTTTTACACTAGGTGGGACAGTAATAATATCAAGGGATCAAAAACAGCCCACTTGAAAAGAGTGATGTGAGTGAACTTATCATTTTTGGAAGCGCAACTCGCACTTGTACCAGAACTTCCGCTATTGATTGAACAACGTTTTCACATGTTGAAACTGATTAAAGCGTCGGGTCCTGTCGGCAGAAGAACACTTAGTTCTGTGTCCGGTTATTCCGAAAGGGAAACACGGACGATGCTCGATTTATTGAAAGAGCAGGGATTGGTGAATATTGCCAAAGAAGGTGTTTCGACTACGGAAAAAGGTATAGAAGTACTCTTTGCGCTGCATGATACGATGGAAGAAAGGTCCGGTAGACGTCAACTTGCGAATGAATTGGCAGAGCGTCTGGGCATTCTGAAAGTACATGTAGTAGAAGGAGATTCTGATGATTCACCTTTGACGAAAAAGTTGCTTGGCATGCAAGCGGCAAAACAGTTTCGTTCCCGTATTAAAGGAAATGAAATCGTTGCAGTGACAGGCGGTAGTACAGTAGCCGCGATTCCATCGTTTATGCAGCAAGATGAACTGCCCAATGTGCAATTTATCGCAGCAAGAGGTGGCGTAGGGGAAGAAATTGGATTACAAGCGAATATGATTGCAGCTTCGTTTGCAGAAAGTTGTCATGCGACATACAAAGCATTTTATTATCCAGACACATTAAGTGAAGAAGCGCATGCGGTATTTCAGCATGAACCAGCAGCAAAAGAAATGCTCGAGTTATATAGCCAGACGGATTGCGTCATCCACGGTGTCGGCAATGCGGCGAAAATGGCAGTATTACGAAACTCTCCTGAAGACGAACAGCAGATTCTACTGGATCGGCAAGCAAAGGGAGAAGCATTCGGCTTTTATTTCAACCAGCAAGGTGAAATTGTCCATCGAATCCGCACAGTCGGAATTCAAATGGAACATCTGCAAGACATACCGCACGTGTTCACAGTAGCCGGCGGAGCAAGCAAAGCGGAAGCACTGCTGTCGTACTTAGCAAGTGCACCGTCTCAGACTATTTTAGTAACAGACGAAGGCGCAGCGGAACATATGCTGTCGCTTATGTAAAGCGTAGATATTATGCCTAAAAGGCGAAAACATAACAACCATTTTACGGAGGCGATTTAAGATGACAGTAAAATTAGCGATTAATGGATTTGGACGTATTGGACGATTGGTACTTCGAGAAGCATTTGCATCAGAAGATATGGAAGTAGTAGCGATCAATGACTTAACAGATGCAGCGATGTTGGCGCATTTATTGAAATATGACTCTGTGCACGGTGTCTTTGACGCAGACGTGCAATCGGACGAATCATCAATCAATGTCAATGGCAAGAAGATCAGCGTGTTTGCAGAAAAAGACCCTGCGAACCTACCTTGGAAAGACCTTGGCGTAGATATCGTTGTCGACTGTACAGGTGTATTCCGTTCGAAAGAAGGACTACAAAAGCACATCGATGCAGGCGCGAAAAAAGTCATCTTGTCCGCACCAGCTAAAGGTGAAATGACAACACTTGTAATGGGTGTCAATGAAGAAACGTACGATGCAGCGAGCGACAACATCGTATCGAACGCATCATGTACGACAAACTGTTTAGCACCTGTCGTTAAAGTATTGAACGATTCATTCGGTGTTAAACGCGGAATGATGACAACGATTCACTCGTACACGAATGACCAAAAGATTCTTGATCTTCCACACGAAGACTACCGACGTGCGCGTGCGGCAGGCGTGTCGATGATCCCGACTTCAACGGGTGCGGCTTCTGCTGTAACAAAAGTAATTCCTGAATTAAAAGGCAAATTAGACGGAATGGCAGTGCGTGTACCGACTCCAAACGTTTCACTTGTGGACTTTGTGTCGGAATTAGAGAAAGAGGTAACTGTTGAAGACGTGAACGCTGCATTGAAGGAAGCTTCAGAAGGCGATTTAAAAGGACTTCTATTCTTCAGTGAGTTACCACTCGTATCTGTTGATTACAACGGCAATACAGCTTCTTCTACAGTAGATGGTTTGTCTACAATGGTAATGGAAGGCAATATGGTCAAAGTTATTTCTTGGTACGATAATGAGTCTGGTTACTCTGCTCGTTGTATCGATTTGGCACGTTATATGAACGAACAAGGACTATAAAAAGCGAAAACCATCAATTCTGTTATAAATCATAGCCATTCTACAGGTAACCGATTATAATGAATAAATATGGGTCAGAGGAACGGTGAACCCGTTCCTCTTTTTGTATTTAAGCCAAGGAGGACTTACTTTATGAAGACGAAAAAGACGATTAAAGATATTAAATTGAATGGCCAACGCGTATTTTGCCGCGTGGATTTCAACGTACCGATGGAAAATGGAATGGTAACGGATGATACACGCATCAGAGCAGCTGTTCCTACAATTGAATATATGACGAACGAAGGAGCAAAGGTTATTTTAGCCAGCCACCTGGGACGTCCCAAAGGTGAAGTAAATGAAGAGATGCGTTTGACACCTACTGGCGATAAATTGTCTGAGCTTCTTGGCAAAACAGTGAAAAAGCTAGATTCATCAATCGGTGAAGAAGTAGAAAAAGCGATCGCTGAAATGAAAGACGGCGACGTGATCTTGCTTGAAAACGTTCGCTTCAATCCAGGCGAGGAGAAGAATGATGCAGATCTGTCCAAGCAATATGCGAGTCTGGCAGACGTCTTTGTCAATGATGCATTTGGAACAGCACACCGTGCACACGCTTCTACTGCTGGAATTGCGGAGTACATACCCGGTGTTCTTGGCTTCTTGCTAGAAAAAGAATTGGATGTCCTCGGAAAAGCATTGTCTCATCCGGAGCGTCCGTTCACAGCGATCATTGGCGGCGCGAAAGTGAAAGATAAGATTGGCGTCATTGATAATTTATTGGATAAAGTCGATAACTTGTTGATCGGTGGCGGACTGTCGTATACCTTCACACGTGCACAAGGTCATGAAACTGGAGATTCATTGGTAGAAGAGGATAAAGTAGAACTAGCTAAGTCGTTCATTGAAAAGGCGAAGCAAAAAGCAGTGAATCTGTACTTGCCGACAGATGCAGTCGTAGCGAATAAATTTGCAGCGGATGCAGAGACGAAAATGGTTTCTGTAGAAGACATTACAGAAGGCTGGATGGGTCTAGATATCGGACCGGAAACAGCAGAGCGTTACAAGCAAGTCATCAAAGACTCGAAGTTCGTCATCTGGAACGGGCCGATGGGTGTGTTCGAAATGGAACCATTCGCAAACGGTACGAAAACAGTAGCGGACGCTATGGCAGAAACATCTGCTTATACAGTAATTGGTGGGGGAGACTCTGCAGCAGCTGTTGAAAAGTTTGAAGTAGCAGACCAAATGGATCACGTATCTACTGGTGGCGGTGCTTCACTCGAGTTCATGGAAGGCAAAGAATTGCCAGGAGTAGCTGTATTAGAAGATCAAGAATAAGGAGGGTTTCTTTTGAGAAAACGAATAATTGCGGGCAACTGGAAAATGTTTAAACTTTCTAACGAAGCTGCAGATTTTGCGGAACAGATCAAAGAACAACTCAAGCCATCCGATCACGTCGAGGCGGTCATTTGTCCACCGGCGTTGTATTTGAACGATTTACTCCAACGTTTTGAAACGACTGCGATCAAAGTAGGTGCTCAAACGATGCATGATACGGTCGAAGGCGCATTCACTGGGGAAATCAGTCCTGCGATGCTTGAAAACGTAGGCGTAGACTATGTCATTCTTGGACATTCGGAACGTCGTCAGTATTTCAATGAAACAGACGAAAGCGTCAATAAAAAAGTACTGGCAGCATTCGATCATCACTTAGTACCAATTGTTTGTGTAGGCGAAACATTGGAAGAGCGCGATGCACATGAAACGGTTTCGATCGTATCAGCGCAAGTCGAAAAAGCATTTAGTGGTGTGACGGCGGATCAAGCGAAGCAAGCAGTCATTGCGTATGAACCGATTTGGGCGATTGGCACTGGCAAAACAGCAACAGCTGACGATGCCAATGAAGTATGTGCAGCGATTCGTCATAAAGTCGAAACACTGTACGCAAAAGACGTGTCAGAGGCAATTCGCATTCAATACGGAGGCAGTGTAAAACCAGAAAACATTGCAGAATTACTGAGCAAAGACAATATTGACGGCGCATTGGTTGGGGGAGCAAGTCTTGATCCGGCAGCATTCGTCAAATTGGTGGAGGCTGGAACTCATGTCGAATAAACCGGTCGCATTAATCATACTGGACGGGTTTGGCTTACGAGATGAAACATACGGTAACGCAGTTGCACACTCCAAGATTCCGAACTTTGATTTGCTGTGGGAGAACTACCCGCATGCAACATTGACGGCTTGCGGAGAAGCAGTAGGGTTACCAGAAGGACAAATGGGGAACTCTGAAGTCGGGCACTTGAATATCGGTGCCGGTCGTATCGTCTATCAAAGTTTAACGCGTATTAATAAGTCGATTCGTGAAGGCGAGTTTTTCGACAATGCGACGTTGCTTGAGACGATGGAGCATGTGAAAACGAAAGGCTCTGCACTTCACGTCATGGGCTTGCTGTCTGACGGCGGTGTTCACAGTCACTATGAGCATTTATTCGCTTTATTGAAAATGGCGAAAGAACACGGCGTAGAGCGCGTCTACTTGCATGCATTCCTTGACGGACGTGATGTGGGACCGACGACGGCACTTCCATATATCAAGCGTACAGAAGATGTTATGGAAGAAGTCGGAGTCGGACAGATTTCGACCGTATCGGGAAGATATTTTGCAATGGACCGCGATAAACGCTGGGAACGTGTACAAAAGACGTATGACGCGATGGTCTACGGGATCGGACCACATTGTGAATCGGCAGAAGAAGGAGTCAGAGCTTCTTATGCCGAAGAAATACATGATGAGTTTGTTGAGCCGTTTGTTATTCAACAAGATGGCAAACCGGTGGCGACGATTGAAAACGGAGATGCAGTCATTTTCTTCAATTTCCGTCCAGACCGTGCCATCCAAATGTCACGCGCGTTAACGCAACCGGGCTTTGATGGTTTCAACAGAGGCGTCAAAAAGTTTACGGACTTACATTTTGTCGGCTTTACGCATTATAATGATGATGTAGTAGCAGATATTGTATTCCACAATGTCAATTTAACGAAAACAATCGGTGAAGTGCTAGAAGACCAAGGCAAGCGTCAATTGCGCATTGCGGAAACAGAAAAGTATCCACATGTGACGTTCTTTATGAGTGGCGGACGCGAAGAGACGTTTGAAGGGGAAACCCGAATTCTGATCAATTCGCCAAAAGTTGCGACGTATGATTTGAAACCTGAAATGAGCGCATACGAAGTAACGGACGCACTCGTAGCAGAAATCGAAGCGGAACGACAAGACGCGATTATCTTGAACTTCGCGAACCCGGATATGGTCGGCCACAGCGGAATGCTAGGGCCAACTGTTAAAGCGATTGAAACGGTCGATGAATGTCTCGGCCGAATCATTGATGCCTTGTCTGCAAAAGGCGGATCTGCTATCATCACAGCGGATCACGGCAATGCGGACGAAGTCACTACAATGGGTGGACAACCGATGACAGCGCACACGACCAATCCTGTGCCGGTTATTGTCACGAATCCAGATGTGGTGCTGCGTACAGACGGTATTCTTGCAGACTTGGCACCGACAATGTTAAAAATGTTAGGAATTCCACAACCGGTTGAAATGACCGGAAAATCATTATTCTAAGGAGAGATCTTCATGCCAATCATTACTCACATTCAAGCTAGAGAAGTACTAGATTCACGAGGCAATCCAACTGTAGAAGTAGAAGTATTCACAGAAAGCGGTGCCTTCGGACGTGCGATCGTACCATCGGGTGCATCGACTGGAGAGCATGAAGCAGTAGAACTACGTGACGGCGATGACAATCGTTACAACGGTAAAGGTGTACTGAAGGCAGTAGATCACGTCAATGAAGTCATCTCTTCAGAACTGGAAGAAAATTATTCTGTTTTGGATCAAGTAGTCATCGATAGAGCATTACTCGATCTAGACGGTACAGATAATAAAGGCAAACTGGGCGCAAACGCTATTCTTGGTGTATCGATGGCCGTTGCACATGCAGCAGCAGATTACCTAGACGTTCCGTTATACCAATACCTAGGTGGATTCAACGCGAAGCAATTACCGGTACCGATGATGAATATCTTAAATGGCGGAGAGCACGCAGATAACAACGTCGACATCCAGGAATTCATGATCATGCCAGTGGGTGCGGAATCATTCCGTCATGCACTACGCATGGGCGCTGAAATCTTCCACAGCCTAAAATCTGTTCTACATGAAAAAGGCTTGAGCACTTCAGTTGGAGACGAAGGCGGATTTGCTCCGAACTTGGCT
Organism: Sporosarcina sp. P26b; assembly: GCF_002743245.1. Classification (NCBI taxonomy): domain Bacteria; kingdom Bacillati; phylum Bacillota; class Bacilli; order Caryophanales; family Caryophanaceae; genus Sporosarcina; species Sporosarcina sp. P26b. The sequence goes on along the minus strand of NZ_PDYW01000023.1, from coordinate 18,694 downwards.
TCTAACGAAGAAGCATTATCAACGATCATTGTAGCAATCGAAAAAGCAGGCTATAAAGCAGGCGAAGATATCGTGCTCGCAATGGACGTAGCATCTTCCGAGTTCTTCGATAAAGAACAAAACAACTACTACCTTGCAGGTGAAGATATCCGTAAAACATCTGAAGAGATGGTTACGTGGTATGAAGAGCTTTGCGAAAAATATCCAATCGTATCTATTGAAGACGGCTTGGATGAAAACGACTGGGATGGCCACAAGCTATTGACAGATCGTCTTGGCGATAAAGTGCAATTAGTAGGTGACGATCTATTCGTTACAAATACGGAGAAGTTGTCACGCGGAATCAAAGAAGGAATCGGTAACTCGATCCTCATCAAAGTGAACCAGATCGGTACATTGACAGAAACATTCGATGCGATTGAAATGGCGAAACGCGCAGGCTATACAGCTGTTATCTCTCACCGTTCAGGTGAAACAGAAGACGTAACGATCGCAGATATCGCAGTCGCTACAAACGCTGGCCAAATCAAAACGGGTGCACCTTCTCGTTCGGATCGGGTAGCGAAGTACAACCAATTGCTTCGTATCGAAGATCAGTTATTCGAAACAGCGCAGTACTTGGGTAAAGACACATTCTATAATTTAAACAAATAATAGCATTCGTTACAGGTCACTCGGCATAATTCGCAACAAAAGGTTGTGTCGAGAGACTTGCTTTGGTAGAATAGAAATGTTGTAACTTGCTATTTTTGGAGGTGGAAAAACATGCATGCCGTTTTCACAGCATCGCTGATAGTCGTAGCTATAGCATTAATAGTAGTCGTTTTATTGCAATCCGGTAAGAGTGCGGGACTGTCAGGAGCCATCTCCGGAGGGGCAGAGCAACTTTTCGGTAAACAAAAAGCACGTGGATTGGATCTCGTTCTACAAAGAGCGACAATCGTCTTATCTGTCTTATTTTTTGTCCTAACCATTGCGATTATGAAAATATAAATGGAAGCGCCTGACCATGTTTGAACGGTCAGGCGCTTTTCGTAGAAAGGAACGAAAGACATGCGAATTGCTCAACCGAAGCCATTCTTTTTTGAACATGGAAAACGTGCGGTATTACTGTTGCATGGTTTCACAGGAACATCGGCGGACGTGCGGATGCTCGGACGCTTCCTTGAAAAACATAATTACACGTCACTGGCACCACATTACCGTGGACATGGTGTGCCACCTGAAGAATTGATCAAGACAAATCCTGACCAGTGGTGGGAAGATGTCTTGGATGCATATAATCAACTAAAAGAGGCAGGATATGAAGAGATTGCGGTGGCGGGATTATCGCTCGGTGGTGTATTTTCATTGAGACTCGCAACACAATTTCCGCTAAAAGGCATCGTCACGATGTGTGCACCGATGTCGATGAAAACAACCGATCTCATGTGGTCAGGCGTACTGAAATACGCCCGCGACTACAAAAAGTTCGCAGGCTTATCCGATGAACAAATCAAAGAGGAAATGAACGACTTGAAAACCAAGTCCATGCCAGGTCTCGACGGCTTGCAATCGATGGTCCAAAGCGTACGAAACAAAGTCGACTGCATCTACACACCATTACTCGTCGTCCAATCACGTCACGACAGCGTGATCGATCCGAACTCTGCACAAATCATCTATGACGAAGCAGAATCGACAGACAAAGAACTACAATGGTACGAAGAATCCGGACACGTCATAACACTCGGTCCAGAAAAAGCACAACTTCACGAAAATATACTAAAATTCTTAGAATCCCTTGATTGGCAAGAGTGAAAACAGGGGAAGATATAACTAAAGAAGTTGAACTTCAGTCCTTGCTAGAAATTACCTTCTAAAAGGACACTCAGTTGATTGTAGTGGAAAGCGTCCGCCTGGAACGGAAATCAACGTGTATACCAACTTACTTTACAGAAACAAAAGGAGGAGATGATTGTTTGGAACCAAATATAAAAGAGTTACAAGAACGGGTTATGTCTTTACTAAAAGAAAAATCCTACATGCCGTCTACAGTCCACGAAATCGAAGAAGCACTCGGATTGACAGAGGCAGACGAATTTAAAGATCTAGTAAAAATGCTCGTACAACTCGAGCAAAGCGGAAAAATCGTTCGTTCACGCAACAACCGATACGGCTTGCCTGAACAAATGAACCTCATCCGCGGGAAATTCATCGGTCACGCAAAAGGCTTCGGCTTCGTCGTACCAGAAGAAGTAGAGGGCGATGACGTCTTCATCCCACCTCATGAAATCAACAGCGCCATGAACGGCGATATCGTCTTAGTACGCGTATCCGGCAGCTCATTCGGTGATCGTCGCGAAGGGGTCATTACGAAAGTTGTCGAACGCAAAACGTCACAACTTGTCGGAACATATCAAGCACACGAAGGATACGGCTTCGTCTTACCCGATGATAAAAAATTACCGATGGATTTATATATCGAAAAAGGTCATTCACTCGAAGCAGTAGACGGTCAGAAAGTCATTGCGGAAATTACGAACTGGCCAACTGATGAAAACAATGCAACGGGCATGATCACAAAAATTCTCGGACATAAAAATGATCCGGGTGTAGACATCCTATCGATCATCCACAAGCACGGCATTGCAGTCGATTTCCCTGAAGACGTCATGGAACACGCGACAAGCGTACCGACGACAGTTCAGCCAGAAGACTTCGAAGGCCGTAGAGACTTACGCAAAGAACTGACGATGACCATTGACGGTGCCGATGCAAAAGACTTGGATGATGCGATTTCGGTCTTCAAAGAAGACAACGGATCCTATCGTCTATTTGTGCATATTTCAGACGTCAGTTACTACGTCACGGAAAACTCGCCTATGGACGTAGAAGCTGCAGACCGTGGTACGAGTGTCTATCTAACCGACCGCGTCATTCCAATGTTACCGCATCGCTTGTCGAACGGAATCTGTTCATTGAATGCAGGGGAAGATCGTTTGACTCTCACTTGCGAAATGAAAGTCGATGCAAATGGTAAAGTGATTGATCATGAGATTTATCCAAGTGTCATTAATTCAAGCTACCGTATGACGTATGATGAAGTGTACCAAATTATCGAACATCAAGATGAAGAATTATCGAAGAAGTACGAAGAAATCGTGCCGATGTTAAACGATATGGCGAAACTGGCTGGGAACTTCCGTCAGAAGCGTAAAGATCGTGGCGCCATTGACTTCGACTTCAAAGAATCCAAAATTCTTGTAGATGAAGAAGGCTGGCCGAAAGATATCGTCATTATAGAGCGTACAGTATCTGAACGTCTAATCGAGGAATTCATGCTAGCTGCCAATGAGACAGTTGCAGAGCACTTCGACAAGATGAAAGTACCGTTCCTCTACCGAATCCACGAAGATCCTAAAGAAGAGAAACTACAACGCTTCTTCGAGTTCTTAACGACATTCGGAATCGTTGTGAAGGGATCAGGTAAAAAAGTCGATTCCAGCGCATTGCAAGACATCATTGCGGAGATCGAAGGAATGCCAGAACAATCGCTGATCTCGACGATGCTATTGCGTTCAATGCAACAAGCGAAATATTTCGAAGACAGCATCGGACACTTCGGTTTGTCAACGGACTACTACACACACTTCACCGCACCGATCAGAAGATATCCAGACTTGATCGTTCATCGTCTAATCCGTACGTATTTATTCAATAAAGACGTATCGGCACAAACGGTTGCACACTGGTCTGCGACGCTACCTGAAATTGCGAAACACACGTCAGAACGTGAACGCCGTGCAGTCGATGCAGAGCGTGATACGAACGCACTGAAGAAAGCGCAGTTTATGTTGGATAAAATCGGGGAAGAGTTTGAAGGCGTTATTTCTTCTGTTACGAACTTCGGGATCTTTGTCGAGCTTGAGAATACAGTAGAAGGACTTGTCCATGTCAAGAACATGAACGACGACTATTACCGCTTCGACGATCGCCAAATGATGATGATCGGAGAACGTACAGCGAAACAATACCGTATCGGAGACGAAGTGAAAGTACGTGTGACTTCTGTTAAGCCAGAAGAACAATCAGTGGACTTCGAAATCGTCGGAATGAAAGAAAGCTTTAGAGGCTCTCGTAAAGAAACGCCGAAAGTCATTCAGTCTGGCAGAGGCAAGAGCCGAGGCCAAGGCGCAGGACGTGGAAGAAGCAAAGGGCAAGGTGCTGATTCTACTAAACCTCGTGCAGGTGGCGGAGCGAAGAGCGACGGCGACAAGCGCAATAAAAAGCACGAGAAGCCAAAGCGTAAGTTTTATGAAGGTATGCCAAAGAAATCTAAGAAACGACCGAAGAAAAAATAAGACTGGAGCGCGTCTCCGGTCTTCTGTCAGGGAGGAAGTTGCATGGCCAAAGGAACCGGTAAAGTACTCGCCGTCAATAAAAAGGCGAATTTTGATTACGCAATTGAAGAAACGATTGAAGCAGGAATCGTGTTAAAAGGAACGGAAATTAAATCGATCCGCAAAGGGAAAGTCCAGTTGCGCGACGCATTTATATTAATCCGTAATAATGAAGCATGGTTGTCGAATATGCACATCAGCCCGTATGAACAAGGAAATATTCATAACCACGATCCTGTCCGCGTGCGGAAATTACTGTTGCACAAAAAACAGATCGCTTCACTTGCAGGCACGATGAAAGAACAAGGGTATTCGATCATTCCGTTGAAAATGTATATTAAGAATGGCTTCGCTAAAGTATTGATCGGTGTAGGTAAAGGGAAGAAACTCTATGATAAGCGCCAAGACTTGAAAGAAAAAGAGCATAAGCGTGACATGCAGCGAGTATTCAAATCGAATCAACAAGATTGATAATCGAGCCGATTTATTATATACTAGATGAAGTATCAAGTACGACCCGCCGTTTTAAGTGAAACGGGCCTGGGTTCCGGACTTTCCTTCGGGGACGTTACGGATTCGACAGGGGTGGTCTGGGCTTGAGCCGCGCGTCGGAGGGATCGTCTCCGTCAGAAACGACAGTTAATAATAACTGGCAAAACAAACAACAACCTAGCATTCGCAGCGTAAGCTGTTGAATCTACCTTCCGTTTCCATCGCTCATGTGGAGGCGTAAGGTTCACTTATAGTGAGCTACGATGACATCTGCATTCTGAGGGTGTCATAAGAGATTCCCGGAATAGCGCACAGGACGCCCTGATTGATGGCAGAATGTTTGCGCGAAACCTAATGATCAATCTACACGCGTAGACGCTGAAGTAGCAGAGCCTTTGGACGTGGGTTCGACTCCCACCGTCTCCATTATGAGATTAAGGTGTAATAAGATGTAAGGGATATTGTACAAGAGAACCTCTTGTGTGATATCCCTTATTTTTAAAAATAAAGTAAAACGATGTTTAAATCATCATGCTCATTACATACTTACACATATACATAATCTGAAAGGATGTGGTATGTGTGGATGAGAAGGAGGAAAATGAAATGGCCATTTTAAAAGACAATCAGGCAGATAGTAAAAAAATACTGACAGAATCTATAAAAGAAGTAAACCAAATGAGAAAGGGAAAGCTACCCAAACATTCATATAAGGATATGATGAACCGAGTGAGGAAGAGCTTAGAAGAAAAATAATGAAGTATAAAGTGCTTGGTGTTAAAGCGTTCGAAAAAGAGCTTTTAAAAATCGCTAGAAAATATCCAGTAGTGGTTGATTTAGTGGATTCCCTTTTTGCAGATTTTGAAGAAGGTAAATTATATGGGGACCGAATTCCCAGAACCAAAGGAAATGTCGTATATAAAACCAGATTGAGTAATCCAAATGCAGACAAAGGCAAGAGTGGCGGATTCCGTGTAATATGGTATTTAGTCACAGCCGCCTTAGAAATATATCCGTTAACCATTTACTCTAAAAACGAACAAGAAGATATATCTGTAAAGGAAATCATACGAATAATAGATCGAATTTTAGAAAATGAATTGTAGTGAAGCAGCTATACGAAGACGTTGAATACATCTGGAAATATATCCAGTGATGAATCGGTTTTCTATACTTTTTCGATGAAGGGATATTGTACAAGAGTGAGCTCTTGCACAATATCCCTTATTTTAATAAAGGGGATGTAAGCTGTGATAGAAAAAACGGATCGACTTTCACTGTTAAAAAAGAATGTCGATCAACGACGACCAATTTCAAAAGGGCTTATTCGTAGCCTGAAAGAAGACTTTTAAATTAAAAATACATATCATTCCAATGCGATTGAAGGAAATAGATTATCGATTTATGAAACAAAAGCAGTGCTAGATGATGGCATAGTTATTGCCGGAAAATCCATGAGAGAGCACCTAGAAGCTATTAATCATAAAGAAGCAATTTTAGTTGCCGAAGAAATGGTGCAGCAAGATCAGCCCCTCTCAGAAATAGTGATTAAAGAATTGCATGGCATCGCCTTGCATTCAATAGACAGAACAAATGCAGGGAAGTATAGAGAGCAGAATGTAATCATATCAGGTGCCTCTCATACGCCACCTGATGCTGTAGTAGTTCCACAGATCCATGATGAACTAATTCTACAAGGGCATATCAGCGATGAATATGTCGCCTTCGATGCCACACATTTTGAGGCAAGAGACGAGTCCAAGCCGCCAAAAAGAAAAAGAAGCAGGTACCGAAAAAGCGCGGACGGAAGCCGAAGGCCGAACGTGAACAATGGTTAAAGGAAAAGCAGGCTGAAGAAGACGCACGTCCGATTAATGAGAAAGAGATTGCAATAGGAAGAATTAAAGGTTTTGCCTTTTTGAATTTGCATCCGTCAAAGGATTAATATTAATATTGTATTTTATTTTAATGTCCATCTTCTTGTAAAGTTCAATCCATTTTTTTTCATCCATTGGTTTTGAGAATGGTTTTAATGTATGAATGCCTAGCTGTAATGGATCCACATTCAATTCTTGCATCTTTTTTACTAGTTCTTGTGTTTGTTTTTCAAGATTGGATTGGATATCTTTTTTAAAATCTTCTAAATCCTGTGGGTCAAATAATTGCTTTTCTCCCCGGTATTCTTCAATTCTTGAGTCTATATTCACTGTATAGGTCATTGTAGACAAGCTTTTATTGATATCCACTTTCGTTTTAGACCTAACATGACCTAGAACAACTTGTAATTCTGGGATCGGTAAAACTGCTAAGTAGTGATCGTTGTGTAACAGTTGGAAGATACGATCATCATAAGTTGTTATTATTTCAACTAGTTTATCATTTTGAAACAGGGCTGTACCTTCATAGCTGATAGCGTCATTTTCTATTTTGAATACAGGTAAGAAAGGATCTGAATAAGGAGTATATAACAATTTTTTAAATTCATGTAGATTAACGACACTTAATTCTCCCTGATTTTTTTCCTCATAGTGCTTCAGCATTCGGTAAAAAGAGTAATCAAGATTTTCTTGTTTGTCCAATTGATTTTCCAAGTATTCTTCAAAATTTCCTTTTACGATAACTAAATAGATTCTCAAAGAAATATCCGGATCAGTCAATAACACATTAATAATGGACATAATACCTTCGTTTCTTCCGAGGTCTTCATTAATTATCAGCATTCGCATTTGCCCAAATTTCATTTCCTGGTAGAAGCTTAAATTAAAACTCCTTAGTACCTCCTTTATTAAGCTTACTTCTTGCGTTATTACACTCTTTTTTTCTTTGCTTAGAGAAGGCAAAATCGTACTGATTTTTATTTTACCTTCATCCCCTTTACTAAGTGATAAAAATGTGACTGGAGTAAGCTCTTCAATAATGTTATTTTCAGTAAAAGGGGCACATCCAGTTAACCATAACGCCATAAATATGATTGACAATTTTTTAGCCATCTTCTTTCGTAGTCTCATGTTTATTAAACCCCTTTATCTTCATCACTACGATCATAGTAATTGGAACCACTAAGTAACTTAAGCTTCCTGCTAAAATTTGAAGATTAAGTAAAATAACCTGCTTTTCATCTGACTTCCAAATCCATTCATTTACAAGAATCATTCCAATTAAAATAATGAATACACTGAATAAAAAGCCTACTCGACTGGGTGGTCTCTCCATTTTCCCACTAGCTATTTTAGATGCTCCATAAAACAACAGTAGAAAAATTGAAACCGCAAATACGATGTTAAATAATTCTAAAGAAAGCATGACCATATCAATACGTTCAATTACTGGATTTTGAAAATAACGAGCCATAGTGACAATTGGAAATTGACTTTTACTTAAATAATTGGAACCGAAATAGAATAAGGACGCCATATATAAAAATACATACTCTATAACGGTTAGAGCATTGCCATAAGACAAATAGCGAAATGTCTTATTATTTGTTTTAAACCACGGTCCTAAAAATACCAGAAATTCAGGCCCTGAAAATGAAGATAAAATTAAAAATATTCCTTTCCAGGAATCCACACTTAATTCCATTGGAATAATCGGATACAAATCACTGAGTTGAGCTATTGGAGGAAAGAAGAAAAAAGCAAAGAATAAGAACATCCAAAATGTACACAAAAATGAAATCACGACGAAACGTATAGTTTTTTCAACGCCCTTCCATGCTACATACAAACAAGACAACAGAATAAAAAAGATAAGCCAATTTGAATCTGTAGCTGGAAACATAAATATTTGAACCATTTCCGAGAATCCTAACAAAATCACGAAAAGTTTAAGCAGGATAAAGAACAACCCGATGAATGAGAGGAGACGTACAAGTTTTTTCCCGAATAATTGGACAAATCCGTTGTATCCTTCGCTAGAAAACCGGGTTAAAAACCATTTGGATAAAAGAAGAATGTTTAGTTGAGACAATATGCCGACCGCTATAATCACCCAAATCATATATGAATGGATCAAAAACCTTGGCATAATCAAAAAAAAGTAAAGCATTTGGAGGCGATTTACCATCAACATGACATAGAACCCATTATAGGTTTCATTCTTATTAAATAATTGAAGGGCTTCCATCAGTTCATCTCCTAGTTTGATATCTCTTCATCTTCAGCGGTTTAAGATGTTCTGGACGCTCCTTCATTTTGACTAAAGGCCCTCGAATGAATAGGTCAAGCCAATCTTTTCCGTAGAAAGGGGCAACAGGAGATAAATATGGCTGCTTGAGTGAAGACAAGCCATTAAGGTGGGCTAAAATGATAATCATTGCCAAAACAATCCCTACTATCCCAAGAAACGAAGAAAATATAAGAAGAATGAATTGAATCAATGAATTCGCCTTTGTCACAAGGTAATTAGGAACAAGAAAAGATCCAATAGTTGAAATCCCTACCAAGACAATTAACACCTGACTTGCCATACCAGCCTCAACTGCTGCTTGACCGATTACAATGCCCCCAATAACCCCAAGCGTTTGACCAGTCTTTGTTGGCATCCTTAAACTTGCTTCTTTTATAATTTCAATAAAAATCAACATGATAAATGCTTCCCAAAAAGGAGTGAACGGAAGCTTGCTCCTTGACTCCACCAAGACGAAAAGTGTTTGTAAAGGAATCATTTGATAGTGATGAGTTGTTAATGCCACGTAGAATGGGATCAATGTGATAGACAGAATAAAACTTACATATCGGATGATGCGCAAAAAACTGGCAACTACCCATCGATTAATATAATCCTCTGGTGATTGGAACAAATGAAAAAAAGTAATTGGGGCAACGAGAGCAAAAGGTGTATTGTCTACCAGAATCGTAATTTTTCCTGATCCCAGAGAATAAGCAACAACATCAGGTCGGTCAGTTTGCTGAAACTGAGGAAAAATACTATCTTGATGTTCCTCCATGAATTCCGCTACTTGAGAAGAATCAGATAAGAGATCATAATTAATTTCCGAAATCTTCTTTTTGGCGGTTGAAACAAATTCTGGATTGGTCAGCCCTTCTATGTACAATAAGACCACATTTGTCTCACTTAAAGAACCAACGGTGAACTTCTCTGTTTTCAGATCATGTGTTGGAAGACGCCTACGAATGAGCGTAATATTTTGTTCTAGCTGTTCACTGAAGCTGTCTTTTGCTCCTAAAAGGATGGTTTCAGTATCGGATGGTTCAATTGCTCGTCCAAGTGGATTTTCTAAAGGGATAGCGAACCAAAGATTTGACGAAGAGTCAAATAACAAAACAGATCCTTTAAACAGCTGCTTTTTTGCCTCATTAAAAGTGGAAATGGGGTTTATTGTTGAGTGAACATTGCATTCCTGAATGGATTGTTTGGAACAGTTAGATAAAGGTTTTAGAATGCTTTCATTTAATCTTTCTTGGTCAATCAGAGTTCTTACGTAGATAAGATCAACATGTTGATTTTCAGAAATGTTGATTTCCACAAATTCCGCATCATCCATTTGAACGAGGGCTTTTTTTAGAGTCTCTATTGATATTTCTGATTCTGCATTTGATTGAGAATCAGGCTTATTTTCATCTGATTGTTTTTTCCAAAACATGTACATTCCTCACTTCTATATGTTAAAAAGCATTTTGGAAGAACGGTAAAATTCGATATTAATTCCATTGTTGGCTTTTTAAGCTTGAAATATACGAAACTAAATTAATATGATGCAGAGGCACAAGTAGACATTAAAGAAGCGATAATGCGAGCGGACTCGATTGAATTGGGGCTGTTATTGTCTAATATTTTCGGTTATGAATCTGTGGAAGATGTTTGGAATTATATTCAGTAAGGGTTTAAATGAGAGTTCTCTTATGAAAAACAAGTAACTGATCTATAGTTGTGTACGAAACTGTAATTCTCCATAGCGGGTTGGAAAATACCTCCACTGATGGCAATGGAGCTCGTTTGTTGTTGAGGACGGTATTTGTGTTTTATTAGATAGAGCTCAACATAATTAAAGGTACCTGTATAACACAGATACCTTTTTGATATTAAACCTCTATCCCCGCAATCCCAAATCCTCCAGGACCAGAATGTGACGAAATCATCGCACCCGCTTCCATCCAAAGACTATTTTCAAATCCTCGTTCTCGTGCAATTTCATTGATCCGTTCTTTAATAGTCTCACTAAGCCCGATAGAGTATATAAAATAAATTTGTTGTCTATCAATGTCATATTGCTGTAAATAGTCTAGTAGCAAACTTTCAGCCACTTTGCTCATGTTCCCACGATATTTTTTAGTCGAAACAAGCTTCCCTTCCACTAATTCAATACACGGTTTGATTTTTAACAAAGCCCCGCCTAGATACGCCATATTACTGACTCGTCCGCCAGCCCGTAAAAAGTCTAAGCTACCCGGAAGGAAGGCAAGTCTCGCTTTGGGAACCTTTGCTTCGATCTTTTCTAGCAAGTGGACAGGATCCATTTCAGGTTCTTCCTCCAGCAGAGCAACCGCATACATAATCACCGCAGTTAATCCGCCTGTGACGTTTAATGCATCGATTAAATAAATATCCTCTACATCTTCCGCTGCGGTTAACGCATTTTGATAGGAAACAGATGCCTTCGATGTATAGCCTATATGAACGATTGTATGATCAGGAAATTCTGTTCGAATCTTTTTGAAGAACTCTTGGTATTCATGGGTATTCGTGGCGGCGGTGGACGGAATCTTTTTAGTGCGGTCGTAAAAATCAAAGATGTCTTGTACGGGTAGATGACCGTCTAAATAGTCCTGACCATCCATGATGACGTGCATGGGTACTACTTGTATATTATGCTTCTTCGCAAGAAATTCCGGTAAATCGGCACCGCTTTCGGTTGTTAGGATGATTTTTTTCATTGTTGGTCGCCTCCAGTTTGTATTTTATAAGATGTGTAAGTTATTGAGTTTAGTTTAACTATACATGATAGATGAGCGATGTATGCTCAGATTAACGGAATATGTAAAACGGTTTTTTTGTTCAATGTACTGATTATTTTGTAAAAAACAATACCTATTATATGAAACTTTCATGTCTGTTTCTGGTATAGGTATTTTGATTTTGAAACTATTACACCATTTCCGCGTCTATACGCTGAATACACGAATAAATTCTAAAATTTAGAGAGGATGAGAGTAAATGAAAAGAAAATTACTGGCGATAGTCGGTGCATTGTTGATTGCGTGCAGCTCGCCTTTATCCAGCGTTGCTGCAAGCAAACAACCGTTTCCTGATGTGCCGGCGACGAAGCACTTTGCGAAAGCGGTCAATGAATTGGCAGAGCGCAATATTATAGGAGGCTATCCCGACGGTACGTTCAAGCCAGGGAATAATATTACAAGAGGCCAGGCCGCCGCGATTATTGCGAAGATGATTAAACTGGATATGAACAATGTGAAAAATCCAGGCTTCAAAGATGTAACGACGGCAAACGGCTACTACAACGCCATTGCCGCACTTGCGGAAGCCGGAGTCATCGGCGGATACGAAGATGGACGCTACGGACCCAATGATCCTGTCAAACGAGGCCAGTTTGCGTCCATTCTCGTCAAAGCGTTTGATTTGCCGCGTTATAGTCCATTTGAAATCCACAATCCATTCAAGGATGTCAGTTTCCTGCAATCCCATGATAAAAACATCTTGATTCTTTACAAAATGAAGATTACTACGGGCACGTCGCCTGACAAATTCAGCGTGAATGAACCCATAACAAGAGGACAGGCCGCGAAGTTAATCAAAACGACAGAAGAGGTAAAACCCGCGATGACGACTATAACCGCTGCCGATGTGGGAGTGGATATACTCTATGATGTGATATGGAAGATGGACACGGATTTGTACGAGTCGATTACCGTCTATGGCAAGCCGGGTTACACCGAGACGAAAATTCAGCTCCTTCCGTTGAAAGAAGGAAACGGAACACTCAATATTACGGGCGCCATGTTGCAGAATGACTCTTCCGCAAGCAATGAAAAAAGAGTCGATAAAAAATTCTACGTGCACACTAAACTAGTGAACGTTAAACTGCAACTCACATTGGAAGAGACGGAAGACTACTTGCCGACAGAAGCGGAGCTGGAAGTGGATGCGGGTGAAAAAGTTAAAAGCGTCCGTCTTTCCACTGTAGAAGGAAAATTGATAGCTACTGATGTCACTTTCAATAAATGTTCTTCAGATGACAATACGTGCATCAAAATCGATCAGCCAGGAGAATATATTGCAACTGTGCGCTTCGCTGGAGGCAATGAAGTACGCTATGCCATTGAAGCCAAACTACCAAAAAATAATTACTTCAATTATGAGATCAAGACATTAAGAGAAAGATTGTCTTATATATTTGATGTAGAAAAGATATTTGAACACGACTATTCCTATGATCACGAAGCCGCAAAAAATATCGGAAAGCATACGATCTTGACAAAGAATGCGGAAAGTATTGCTACGGTGACCCGAACGCCTGGCACAAATGTGTTTCATGCTACAGCCAAAAGTATAGGTACCGTTGAAATTAAGTTTGAAAACATCGTTTCGGGTATTCTGGGACAGCCGGGTGATGGTTTGGCTGGTTATACAGAGGGGATGAATATATATGTTCGGGAGTTGTATGGAATAGTGAATGTTTCTGCGGAGAAAGTATTTGTGTATTATTCTGATCAGTGAATTGGCTGGGGGTAGGTGTGTTTAAGATACCTGTTCTTCAATTGGTTAAATCAAATTTAATAAAAATGAGTTAAAAAGCAGACAGTCTTTTTAAGGCTGTTTGTTTTATTTTGCGATAACAACATAGCAAACTACTGATTCTACAAAATTCGACTATCTTATTTAGCAAATATTGTTATAATTGGTACTAAAGAATGATAAAGCAGGTGAAGAAATGTCAGCTATTGAAATATTATCTTGGCCATTTCAAAAAAGTACGATCGATCAGATGAATAATCAGGAAGAGTTTTTGAACTATCCGGTTATTTATATTTTGAATGGTAAAAGGGAAGCGTATATAGGCGAGACAGTGCAATTCAAAACACGCATGAAGAATCATATGAAATCTAGAAAAAACGTCAATGAAATAAATTTGATTAAACATGACGAGTTCCATCGTTCTGCTACATTTCATTTGGAAACGAAGTTGATCAACTACTTTTTAGGAGACGAAAAGTTTACACTTCAAAATAAAAGTAAAACAGCGAGCGACTTTACGCATAATTACTACAATAAACCGCATTACGATCAGTATATTTTTCAAGAGTTGTGGCGGAAATTGCATGAACGCGACCTGGTTGACAATAATCTGCACACGATAGAAAACAAGGACATTTTTAAGTTATCACCTTATAAAGAATTAACATTGGAACAGATTGACCTAAAAGAAAAGGTACTGGAATTCTGTAGCAAACATGTACAATCAACAGATGCGGAATACGGTAATTTGTTGGTCGTAGAAGGAGAAGCTGGCGTTGGTAAAAGCGTGGTGTTAAGTTCGATCTTCAATACGATTCAAGAACTGGCAGCGGAGAAATCATCAGACTTCTCCGATACGGAAAACTACTTGGTCGTCAACCATGAAGAAATGTACAAGACATACAAAGGCATTGCAATGCGGGTAAAGCATTTAAAAGCAAAATACTTTGCCAAGCCGACACCCTTAATCAACAGATTACAGAAAGAAGACAAGAAAGCTGATATTATTTTTGTGGACGAAGCTCATTTACTGCTAACCAAACAAGACACATACAATAATTTCTACGGTGAAAATCAATTGGAAGAATTACTGAAGCTCGCCAAAGTGGTCGTGATCATCTACGACCAAGACCAAGTCCTTAAACTTAAAAGCCTATGGGGCGAAGGCATACTGGAGAAATTAAAAAAGAAGAGTACTCATCATGAAGAATATCTTCTTACGAATCAATTCCGCATGCAGGCGAATGACGATGTGATCAACTGGATCAATAACTTCAAACAAAAGAAGTTAACGTCTTTGCCGATAGATGAAAACTATGATTTAAAGATATTCAATTCATTGGAAGCAATGCATGAAGAGATTAAAAATAAAAACGAGGAATTCGGTTTAAGTCGCGTAGTCTCGACTTTCGACTATCTGCATAAGAAAGACGGCAACACTTATTATGTAGAAGAATCTAACGGAACATACAAAATGCCGTGGAATACGACCAGTTCGAAATTCACATGGGCTGAAAAGCCAGAGACGATCAATGAAGCGGGCTCTATCTATACGATACAAGGCTTTGATTTGAATTATGTAGGTGTCGTGTTGGGACCGTCTGTTCAGTATGATGCAGCAAAAGACAAGCTTGTAATAGATACGAGTAAGTATATGGACAAAGGTGCCTATACAGGAATGGATGGCATCGAGGATGTAGAGTTGGCTAAAGAAAGAATAGTTTTGAATTCTATTAATGTGTTGATGAAGCGAGGGATTAAGGGACTCTATATTTATGCTAGTGATGAGGCGTTGCGGGAGAAACTGTTGCGGTATCAAAAGTTAATTTAAGCTTATTTAATTGCAATAAATCATTATAAAATTATATAGGTACTTATGTATCTGCAGGTTCTCAAAATATAATTAGTAAAGGAATGAATAATTAAAATGGAATGGTTAATCTCGGCGAATGGAAAAATATATGATCACGTGTCAGCATTCAATGAGTTTGGTTATATCGACTGGAGACAAACTGCAAACTACCAAATAGATGATATTGTTTATATTTACGCAACAAGACCTTATATGAAAGTTATGTTCAAAACGATTGTTGAAAGAACGGACATGTTATTTGAAGAGATTACTGATGACGAGCAATATTGGAATAACAAAGAAGAATACGAAAAATCGACTTCTGGTAAATATGTTAGGTTACGTTTAGTCGAAAAAGCAAATACAGAAAGTTTGTCCTTATATTCATTAAAAGAAAATGGGCTAAAAGCAGCTCCCCAGGGGCCAATGAAAGTAAGAGAAGAGTTGTCAGGTTACTTAAAAAGTAATTTTAATGATTACTATTCTGAAGGAGTATTTCCAGAAGAAGTTGACGAACATTTAGAAGAAGGTCATAAACGGACAATAACTGTTAATGTTTATGAAAGAAGTTCAATTGCACGTAATAAATGTATTGAAGAGTATGGATACAATTGTAAGGTTTGTGATATTAATTTTGAAAAGGTTTATGGAGACGTAGGGAAAGGGTTTATTCATGTCCATCATCTTGTTCCACTTTCTAAAATAAATAAGACCTATAAAGTGGATTATAAGAATGATCTAGTACCTGTATGTCCTAATTGTCATGCTATGTTACATAGGAAGTTAGGCGATGATTTTCTTAGTGTTAAAGAGTTGAAAGAGATCTATGAAATACATAATAGTAATATGTAGTGTAAAATACCAGAACCCAACATAAATCAGAAAAGGTTCTGGATTGAACTAAAGTTGTGTGAGGACAGGACTTGGTACCTTTCATACGGTAACAGATACTTATTATTAAGGAGATGAAATATATTGGTCTCATTTGAATTTAGTTCTCCAAAAGATTTAAAAAAGCAATATGAAGTATTTGGAAACTTTTATAATGTACTGCATGCAGGCAGTACCAAGAGATATAGAAACGACTTACATATTATCGATAAGGACTATATTGAAGCATATGGCTTAACAACACAGATCGAGTTATTAGTTATCATGATGAATCCAGGTGGATCATCCCCAGTTTCTCATACACACATAATCGATAATTATACGAAAGAAATGATTACAATGAGAGATCATTGTTCAAATCTTATTCCGACTATGCCTGATAACACTCAATATCAGGTTATGAGAATGATGAAAGGACTACAAATCAAACATACCAGGGTAATTGAAATAAGGTACCTGTGTGAGAAACAAACGTGAATGTTTAAACAATCATGAAAGTTTCACGCACAGGTACTTTTAATCAAAATATTTTGTAAGTAATGAAAGGGGCGACGAAATGATTTCTGGAGATAAATTAAATGCAGAAGACATTGAATCTTTACTTACTGATAATAGTAAGAAGATTATCGAAACGTTCTTAACCTTTTATAAGGAGAGTTCACATGCAAGTTTGAGAAGTAGTATATACAGAACTCTGTACTACGGATTAAGCAAAGATGATGTACTTAATATTAACTTCCAAGATTACAAAAATCTTTTTCCTAATGAAACTAAAAAGCTAACAACCCAAGAAAGTTACAGAAGCAATTTCTTCAAATACCTTTATGCATTTGATCACCTTAATAATCCTAATGGGTTCAAAACGATTTGGATTAAAGACACAATAAAACGGCAGTTCAAGAAAGTAACTGATCAGGAAGCAACGGTAAAGGTGACTAAATCTAGGAGAACATTAAACATTGAAGAACTCCTAGCAATACAGCGGATATTTGAAGCAAATTCAACAAAGTTCAATATTCTTAAAATGCAATTTTGTTGGTATGCAATCTTTGAACTTGGGCTAGAAATAGAGGAAGTTAGAAATACAACATATGTTAACTTCTATAACGAGAAGTTACATATTGGTGAAGTTGCATATGAAATTCCAGATAAGTTCTATTCTATGTTCAATGTGCTAAGTCAACAAGATAGGGTTAATAACGGTTTTGCATCATTGGATGTAATAATTGAAGACTTGGGGCAACTTATAAATTTAGATAAAAAACTTTTACCAAGTACTATAAAGCAAACAAGAAAAGTTTATATGATTACTTGTGGTCACTGCGGTGAAGATCAATCCAACCTTTCTAGTAAGTGGCTTTCTGTAAACAATAGAATTGTTTGTGTAAATTGTGCAGAAGATCTAAAAAAAAAGACTTTGAAATAAATGATATTCCGAACGAAAACCTTAACTTAAACAATGATGATCAGGATTACTCAACCATTCTCTATGGATACGATGACTTAAAACGAGATCTTCAAAGTAAGCCGATTGACTTTCTAAAACTTCATGAACTACAAATTGAAATAGGTAAACTTGGAGAAGCCTATGTCTATAAAATCGAGTGTGAAAAACTACTAGGAACAAATCACATGCACAAAGTAGACGAAACGAAAGCATTAGAACCAGCAAATGGATATGACATTCTATCATATACACGGGATGGTATACCATTGCACATAGAAGTAAAAGCCACAACTGGAACATCAGACAGATTTTATTTTTCAGAAAATGAATTAGGAACTGCCAAAAGAATGAAAGAAGTAGGTTTGATTTACCTTGTATATTTCGTTAAGGAAATAATGTCAGACAACCCTATACTAACAATAATCGAGGATATTTCCGAAAATAAGGATTATGTATTTGAAGAAATTATTTGGAAGGTATCCAAGAACACATAATGAAAAAAAGTAAGGATGAAGTAGGTGCTAATTAAGCCAGCTTTTTTATGTGAAAATCACAGAAATCACTGGGGTATAAGACCGCTGAAAGTGATTCAGTTTCCCGTGACAGCTTGATAAGCTGGCTTAAAAAAGGTGCCTGTGTGAGAAACAAACGTGAATGTTTAAACAATAATGAAATTTTCACGTACAGGTACCTTTATTCATAGAAGGAGTGTTTTGAGATATGGATAATGATTGGGGCAGTAATTATATAAAAAATATAACTGATAATTTTCAAGGAATAACTGCAATGCAAGAATCCCTTCGCCCGTCATCTGGAGTCTTGGATAGTATAAAAAGAATGTCTGCAATGCAAGAATCCCTTCGCCCGTCATCTGGAGTCTTGGATAGTATAAAAAGAATGTCTGCAATGCAAGAA
>NZ_PDYW01000022.1:0-39640 GCF_002743245.1 Sporosarcina sp. P26b | reverse complement strand
CTTGGTCGAAGACCTTACCAAAGAATTGTTATATCCAGTCAAAGAAATAGAAAATGCCCCGAAGAATCTTTAATCGATTCTTTGGGGCATTTTCTTTTATATGAAACAACGTGTTCATTTTTTGACGCTTACAATAAAACTGTCAAGGTGAATAACGACAATTCAATATAATATCCGACTTTTTAGATCAGTGTTATTTATTATTACGTAGTTTTCACGATTGTTTCGAATCAAATAACAATTCTTTTATTGAAAAGTTTAGTATGTTCTATGTATACTAATTGAAAATACATATCAAAGAAAGAAGGAATAGACTATGGCTTTGTCCAACCGATTACAAAATCTCCCTCCGCATTTCTTTACATTATTATTAAAAAAAGTGGAAAAAGCTATGGACGAAGGCAGAGATGTCATTAATCTGGGGCGCGGTAATCCTGATCAGCCCACACCTCCTCATATTATTAAAGCATTACAAGAAGCCGTTGAAGATCCCGCCACACACGGTTACTCACCTTTCCGTGGAACACCGGCTTTAAAACAAGCCGTTGCTGAATACTATAAGCGAGAATACGATGTGGTGATTGACCCTGAAACAGAAGTCGCGGTACTAGGTGGCACAAAAATTGGTGTCGTCGAACTTCCTTTAGCTATCATGAATGAAGGTGACTTATTATTGCTTCCAGACCCCGGTTATCCTGACTATTTATCAGGCGTGAGCTTAGCGGGTATTCGCTATGATACGATGCCACTCCATAAAGAGAATGGATTTCTACCTGATTATGACAAGCTAACTAACGATCAGAAAAAAGATGCCAAGCTCATGTACTTAAATTATCCAAGTAATCCGACTGGCGTTACAGCAACACCAGCGTTTTATGAGGAAACCGTGGCATTTGCCAAAGAAAATCAGATTGCTGTTTTACAAGATTTTGCCTATGGCGGCATTGGGTTTGAAGGTAAGAAACCAATTAGTTTTTTACAGACAGAAGGTGCGAAAGAAGTCGGGATTGAAATGCTTTCTCTATCCAAAATGTATAATATGGCAGGATGGCGTGTAGGTTTCGCTGTAGGAAATGCAGAAATCGTAGAAGCATTAAATGTATTGCAAGATCACTTATTCACTAGCTTATTCCCTGCTGTGCAACGTGCTGCAATCGAGGCTTTGACAGGCCCTCAGCAATGTGTTGAAGAGTTAGTCGAATTGTATGAAAGACGTCTAACAGTTTTGCTGTCAGAATGTAAACGCATCGGTTGGGATGTAACGGCTCCCACCGGCTCATTCTTCGCTTGGCTTCCTGTTCCTGAAGGATTTACGAGTGAAACCTTCGCTGACTTGTTATTGGACAAAGCAGATGTTGCCGTATCGCCAGGCAATGGTTTTGGTGTTCACGGAGAAGGATATATACGTGTCGGTTTATTAGAAAGTGAAGACCGCATGCGAGAAGCCATGCACCGCATTGAAAAACTAGACGTATTTAAATAAGACAAAAACCTTCTCTTTTATTCCATAAGCGTTGGAATAAAAGAGAAGGTTTTATTTGTAGTTAATCAAGCTCTACGGCATCAAGTAAAGCACGTACTTCATCTGTCGTATTGGTATTCATCAATTCATTCCGCAGTTCAGCTGCTCCACGGAATCCTTTTACGTAAATCTTGAAGAAACGACGAAGCGGCTTGAATAGTCGTGGCTCTAGTTCAGTTGAATATTTGTCAAAAAGATCTAGATGCAGACGTAAAAGATCTAATAATTCTTTGTGGTCATGTTCTCTCTTTTCCACTTCAAAGGCAAATGGATTATGGAAAACTCCCCGTCCGATCATGACACCATCTACTCCGTATTTCTCAACAAGTTCTAGTCCCATTTGACGATCCATAATATCTCCGTTGATTGTCAACATCGTGTCAGGCGCAATCTCGTCACGAAGTTTCTTGATCTCGGGAATCAAATCCCAATGTGCATGTCCTTTACTCATTTCTTTACGTGAACGCAAGTGTATCGATAGATTGGCAATATCCTGTTCCAATACATGTCTAAGCCAAGTACGCCATTCATCAATATCTGTGTAACCAAGACGCGTTTTCACACTGACCGGTAGTCCCCCTGCTTTTGATGCTTGAATAATTGCAGCCGCTGTTTCAGGGTGATTGATTAATCCACTACCTTTTCCTTTCGCAGCCACATTCGGTACTGGACATCCCATATTTATGTCAAGCCCCTTAAACCCAAGCTCTGCCATGCCGATACTCATTTCACGAAAATGTTCCGGTTTATCTCCCCAAATATGAGCAACAATGGGCTGCTCATCTTCAGTAAATGCTAAACGTCCACGCAAACTATAAATTCCCTCCGGATGACAAAAACTTTCGGTGTTCGTAAACTCCGTGAAAAACACATCAGGTCGTGCAGCTTCTGCTATCACATGACGAAACACAACATCTGTCACGTCTTCCATCGGTGCTAATATGAAAAATGGCCGAGGCAACTCGCGCCAAAAATTATTACTCATTGTTCATTTCAATTCCTCTCATCGTAATTCGCACTGTTCTTTTTTGAAGCAGATGCCAATTATATCATTATACAAAAAATGAGGCGGTGAATTCCACTATCTATGAGATGATACCAAAAAAAATTAGAACAACCTACTACACTGTACTATTTTGGAGAAACTTCATCCGACACTAGACACAACAAGGTTTTAGCGCCTTATACGATTTCATAAAAAAAATGCCGCTACGTAAAATTAAGTAGCGGCTAAAATATACTCTAGCTTATATACAGGTAAATAATCTTACTGTTATCTTCGTGAAATGTTTTCCTGACCTAGTGCTTTCATCAGTGATACTACCATCAGCAGCATGACGAATGAGAATGGTAAGGCGGCTATAATAATCGTATTTTGCAATGCCCCCAGACCCCCAACCCATAACAAGATCAATGCGATGGATGATTGGATAACACCCCATACAATCTTCACGCTAGTTGGCGGCGTGAGTGAACCGTATGTCGATTGCATACCGAGAACAAATGTCGCAGAGTCAGCACTTGTTACGAAGAATGATGCGATTAATAGAATAGCAATAGCAGAAATGAAGAATGACCATGGCAATTCATTAAACATCTCGAAAATGACTAGCTCCGTTTTAGAGCCGGCGATATCGGCGATACCTGTAAGCTGCATATTCACAGCTGTCGTACCAAATGCAGAAAACCAAAACGCACATAGTAATGTCGGTACCAATAGAACACCGACCATGAATTCTCGAATTGTACGACCTTTTGAAACGCGTGCTATGAACATACTGACAAACGGCGCCCATGAAATCCACCATGCCCAGTAAAAGATAGTCCAGTCAAACAACCATTGTTGATTGTCTACGTTAAGTGGTGCTGTGCGGAGGCTCATCTCTACCAGATTCCCAAGATAACTACCGAATGACTCCGTGAACATATTCATGATTAATAGTGTAGGTCCTAAAATCACAACAAATGCGAGTAGTAACACGGCTAGAACGAGGTTCAAGTTGGATAAATACTTAATTCCTTTACTCAGTCCTGACCACGCAGATGCAATGAATAGGACGGTAACGATTGCGATAATGATAAATTGAGAGAATGTCCCAATTTCAATACCAAACAAATAATTAAGGCCTGCATTAATTTGAACAGCACCAAAACCGAGAGTGGTAGCAACGCCGAACGCAGTTGCAAAGACAGCAAGAACGTCTACGAATATCCCCCACGGACCATCCATTTTATTACCGAAAATCGGTTTCAATGTTGCTGAAATTAAACCAGGTGAACCTTTACGAAACTGGAAGTAAGCCAGTGCTAATGCGACAACTCCATACATGGCCCATACATGGAGGCCCCAGTGGAAGAAAGATTCTCGTAAGCCTTCCTTAAATGCTTCATTAGTACCTGGATCCTCAGTTGCGGGACTGACGAAATGTGACAGCGGTTCAGCTGCACCATAGAACACTAGACCGATTCCCATTCCAGCTGAAAACAGCATAGCAATCCACGTAATTGTAGAGAATTCAGGTCGATCCGTGTTCTTCCCCAGACGGATCTTGCCGTACGGACTGAAGATGAGGAAGATACTTAATAACAATAAAGAGGATAGCAGTAGCAGATAATACCATCCAAATGATGATGCGACAAAATTCTTGGCATTACTCGTAATTTCCTCGAAACTATCCGAAGCGAATGCCCCATATCCGACAGTAATGACGATTAATGCGATAGTAATGTAAAAGACATTTGATATTTTTCTCATGTTTCTCCTTTCGAATTGAGGCTATTTGTTCGTGTAATGAACGATTTCTAACTATACATATTCTTTTAGAAAAACGCAAAAGAGAAAGATACATGCAAACATATAGGTAGAGTTGTTTTATTTTTTCATAAAGCGTTACAAATATAGACAACATCTAGCAATAAACGATAATGAGATAAAGAACCGTGTCTAATTATGAAGGCAGAAAATATATTAATAACGACTTTATGCCTACTATAGCGTACTTTTAATTCTCAATAAATGTGCTTCATTCAACATAAAGTGTTGCTGCTATTATTTTATATTTAATCAATACTGAGTTTTTTTGCAATTAAAAAAGGTTACACTACGTGTATTGGAGGAATTGCCATGCAAATTAGTATTGAATGGACATATAAGTCGCGTAACGGAAAGATCACTGTTTTTCATTCAGAGGAAATGTCAGCAGAAGAAGCCATAATGTTTGGCTTGGATATAGAAAAGACTGGCCGAGTAAAAGATATTATTTTTGTTGATCCACATGATAGCTCATGGACGTTGAAAGAATTAAAGACCTACGTAAAAGGGATTGAAACAGAACCACATAACATCAGTATTTATTTTGATGGTGGCTTCGATTGGGACACGAAGACGGCCGGACTTGGTTGCGTCATCTATTATGATCAAAACGGCAAGTCCTATAGGGTAAGGAAAAATGCTTTCGTCGAAGGTCTAACTTCAAATAATGAAGCAGAATATGCCGCACTTCACCTTTGCTTGCAGGAGTTAGAGATTCTTGGAGTACACCACTTGCCTATCTCTGTACTCGGTGATTCACGTGTTGTTATCCATCATTTAACCGAAGAATGGCCTGTCATCGAGGAAGATTTGTATCGCTGGGCAGATAGAATTGAAGCGAAGATGAAATCGCTTGGATTAGAACCACAGTATGAGCTCATTTCTCGAAAGTTAAATAACGAAGCAGATCGACTTGCAACTCAAGCTTTGGCGGGTGTTGAGATTATGGCAAATAGCGAAAGGTAAATAGTACGTAGAACAAGAAAGATCATAATGAAATATCATACTAACTTACTTGCTTAAACAATAGTCTAAATAGTAAGATATACTAGTATAGGCCCACTAAGTTCTTTAGCGTTCCTATACATGAATAACTATTAATGAGGAGTGAGTTATGTGAGAAAAGTATTATTTTTAATTACGGTACTAGTTTTGAGCTTTTCCTTTAGTCTTCCTACTGGGACAGAAGCAGCTACAAAAACAACTACCATGTATGTAAGTGCAAAGAGTGACATCGTCCTCCGCGTAAAGCCTGCCAAAAATGCAGAGCGAGTGGGAACAATTAAAAACCATTCGAAGGTAACGGTCTTTTCTTCATCTAACGGTTGGTCGTATGTACAAGCAGGAAAGAGTAAGGGATATGTTTATACATCTGCTTTATCCAAGAAAAACCCTAACGCCAGCCCCGCTCCAACTACTGTCACAAAAGGTTTGACCCCTGTTAATGGCTTAACCCTAACGTATTCCCCTTCTTTTTTCGATGATACAAAAGAAAATTTTGTTGTAAAAAAAGATGGTGAATTCACTTTTCTATTCAATAAAGGAGACACACTCTATCCTGACTATTCCAGCTATACGTATATCGAGGATAAAAATAGACTGATGATCGGCGTATCTGATTCGGATGTTATATTTGTAGATGTGTTATATCCATTGAAACAAGGAACGTACGCAAAATCTGCTTACGATAATTCCAAAGTTTTAGTAGAAAGCACGACGAAAACGATCAAGGTAAAGGCAGGTACGTTTAAAAACGTTGTAATTTTGCGTCACAAAGACGGTTCACGCGAATATATTGCAAAAGGTATCGGGATCATCAAGAGTACAAACAACAAAGGAACTATTATTACAGAGCTAGTATCAGTTAAAGCAAAAAAGTAATGCACACTAATGAATAATTGCTGCCAATGAGCTTCCCTAGGCAGCAACTTTTTATATTGATCTGAATTAAATAAACTGAATAATTTCTTGTTATTCTATAGAATACTATTCAACTATTTACTTATATACAAAAAAGGCTTCATTCAACGTAACGCCCTGTGGAATGAAGCCTTTTTATATAATTATTTATCATCCTCAATTTTAGTAATCGAAACGCCACGTTCCTTAAACACGGTTTGCGCTACCGATAAGGCATTTAGTACACTCGGGAATCCTGTATAGGGAATCAAATGCATAATGCATCCAATGATTTCATCCGGTGTTAAACCGACGTCAAGTCCCGTTTTGATATGCATCTGAATTTGCGGTTTTCCTTGTGCTACAAGCGCTGTAATCGTGGTCAGCACTTTTTGCTTATTGTCGAGTCCAGGTCGTGAATAAATATCACCGAATGCGAATTCTACAACGTACTTGGTCAAATCGGGAGCAACATCTTTAAAACTATCACCAATCTCCATCTCACCTGCTGGATTGTCCTCACTTGATAATGTGAGTTCCATTAACTTTTCTAAACCACGTTGATAACGATCCTCTGCCATTTTTAAAAACCCCCTGAATATTTTTGTCTGCCATTTCATCAAATGGCGCTATTCATTTCATTGTACCAAAATTTAAGATAAATCCAAATTTTGCATCTATTATTTTATAAGTATTTATTCTATTCTATTTTTTAGGCATAAAATGTCTAAATTAATTCAATCATTATTAGAAAGGTTCTTTATCGTTTATACTTAAGGAAACAAGTATGGGGGTCTGTACGATGGATTTTAAAAACGTAGAGGAACAAATCATACAAAAGTATAAAGATGATGAAAATTTGATGATTCGTCTATTTGTCCAATGGTGCGTGAATCATAAACTGAATCCACAAGCTCTTTATCAAAAAGCCTATCCTGAACAGCGGGAGAACCCTGCATTAAAAGAAGTAATGGAAAACGACGATGGATTCGAAGAGCTTCATATTGATAATGAAACCATGCTCGATGTACTTCAGATGTTTGGAAATGATGACCTGGCATTTGTGGTTGCGGATGAAATACAGAATTTTAAAGTATAATATTTTTTATTAAGCGTACTGATTTTGATGAAAACTACTATATCCCTACTGTTTCTTACTATGACAAGGACTAAAAATGTGTCTGCAACGGAATTCACTTCTGATGCAGGCACATTTTATAAGATCTTAGTTCCCTCTCGTCTACCTACCACTAACATAGCTGAATATAGTACAAGAGCTATTCCCATAACCTGCAATGGTCGCAACTGATCTCCAAGAAACAGTACACCAATGAGAACTGCGACAATGGGTTCTATCGTTGCCAGAATGGATGCCTTTCCTGCTTCCAAATACTTCAGTCCTGATGTATACAACACATACGCTGCCACAGTAGAAACCAATGCAAGTAATAAGGACGAAATCCATACATCAACATGCTGAAATTTATCGAACTTGCTCCACACATCACTCGTCAAAGACATGAATAGTCCCATATAAAAAAATGTGTAGGTAGTAATCGTCAGTGCGGAATATCGTTTTGTCACTGGCTTCGTTAGTACACTATATAAAGCGTAGCAAAAGCCGGATAGAATCCCCATGAATAGCGTCTTGCCAGGGATACTTGCCGACCCATACGGTAAAAGTCCAACTACGAATGCACAGCCGATCATTGCGAATACTAGCGACAATCCCTTTTGTAAAGTCAGCAACTCCTTGAAGAAAACCCTTGATAAGATCATGACAAATAACGGTCCTGTATATAGTAATGTTACAGCTACCGATAAACTCGAACGAGAAAACACCTCAAAGTAAAAGTAATTAAATAAAGCAAGACTAAAAATCCCTGCGCTCGCGAAAAAAACATGGTCTTTTAACCGGGTGTGTAACTGGTTACGAAAAAACATCACCATGATGATAAACAAAAAGATGAAACTAAAAATCCCGCGAATTGCTACAACATCCCACGCAGTGAAACCTTGATCATAAAGCGGTGCTATGAATAGACCGATTAATCCCCAGCAGACCGCCCCTGAAATAGTCAATAAATAGATCTTCATACTCGCCTGTGCTTCCATTTTTCTTTCATCCCCGTTCTTTTCCCAAAAGATGCCCCATTTATGTATAGTAGTTTGCATACCGCATTATTAAAAAGAGTCGATAACTTCAAAACTAATTGCTTCATGACTTTTTTTTCTCATTTGTATTAATTTATGTCGGGATTGATCTGACAAACACCGGATGCTACTTATTCAAATACTTAAGTACTTCGCACGCATTTTATTGTATGATTATTTAATACATACAATAATGTCTACTATGAGGAGGTTTCGCATGGATGTTGTCTCAGTAACGTATTCCGATGAACTTCAAGATATAGTGAAAAATTCTCATCAATTGAACGACTGCTTTTCGGAAAAAGAAGTAGTGGATTACATCAGCAAGTTAGCTAAAGTTGAAGTAATGGATATGTATATCCATCATTATAAGGATCATATAACCAGTCGGGTCATTTATGAAGCAATTACACAAGCATTCCATATTCAATTAACTCTTGCTCCCGTTCTAACACTTGCAAAGCTCGGTTCTTTTGAAGCTCATACCCTAAAGGTTAATGAAAACTGCTCCGGACCCTCTTCGCAAGCTCTATTGGACTTATATTTAGACCATCATAATTATCGCGTGACAGGTAAAGAAGTCCGAACAATGATTAACCACTATTTTGGTATGAATTTAGTTGGAATTGATAAATTGGGGAAAACCAGAATTTCTTTGTATTCAAAAGGTCAGTGGCTCGTGAAAGATAATAAAGACTTATTTGTCATTCATACTGGCACAAATGATATAGACGTGAAAATCTACTGTACAGACTACTTTACGGAGCGTACTGGATTAAAAAGCATACCCACTCAACTACAGCAATCTTTAGCAGGCATGGGATACAGTTATAATCCAAGAGTCGATGCGTATTACTTTTCAAATCCTTCAGGCACTACCGTTTCCAATGAATTTAAAGGAGATACAATAGATGCGATTGTAAAAGTTACACATGCATTGTACCCAACTATCTGATGAATACAAATAACCCGAAGTAGATGCTCAGGTAGCGTCTACCTCGGATTTTTTACTTTCCAAAGGAGGAGAGAAACTTCACACGGTCTCCCATTGGAGGTATTGTATTATCGATCAAGGAAATTTCAAGAACTGAAGGTCCTTTAACGCTCATAAGTTCGTCTAGCATTTCTTGTGTCAGATCTTCCATCGCTTCAATCCGTTTGCTCGGTATGTTCATAGCCGCGGACATTGCTGCTATGTTTACGGGCTGTTGTTCAAACGATGGATGCGAACGTTTATATTGCAACGAATGACCATGGTAGACCATTCCGAGGCGCGCATTATTCATCACTACA
This sequence comes from Sporosarcina sp. P26b, assembly GCF_002743245.1. Lineage (NCBI taxonomy): Bacteria > Bacillati > Bacillota > Bacilli > Caryophanales > Caryophanaceae > Sporosarcina > Sporosarcina sp. P26b. Next base: position 29,960 of record NZ_PDYW01000022.1, on the reverse strand, counting down.
AATAAAATCGGTAGCTTATGTTCTTTCGCGGTTAGAATTTCCATTCCGTGCATAAAGAAACAACCGTCTCCCGTAACACAAATCACCGGACGTTCGGGTTCAGCAAGCTTAGAACCGATTGCGGAACCTATGCCACTGCCCATCGCACCGAAGTGTACATTTATATCAAATGTATCAGACTCCATCACAAGCATGTCATGGATGATGTACGCCATGAATTCACCGATATCAACGGTGTATCTTGTATGGCGAGGTGCGTAATTTTGTAGACGCAGCAATACGTTTTTCGTATTGTATTCGTCTTTACTTGTTACGTTTTTTTCCTCTTTAACAAATGTCGGAGAATGAGTTCGCGAATCTTCTATTCTTAATTCAGCCAGTAACGCAGCCAAACTTAGATCTATGTCGCCTAAAACAGGGATATCCACTTCATATTTACGATTAAATACCGAGGAATCATGATCCAGTTGAATAGTATATCGATTTTTAGTGAGATTGACATTCCAGTTATTCGTAGCCGTCTCGCCTAAACTGGATCCTATAACGAGCAAAGCCTCTCCACTTTCTCCATTAATCAAGCTAGAAGCGACGTCATTTCCTGCAAATCCGAATACGCCAGCGAGGAGAGGATGATCATCTGGGATGTAGCCTTTTGCTTGTGGCGTTGTAATAATTGACCAACCAAGAATATCTGCTAATTCGAGCAATTGTTCGACGGATTTTCTGATGCCTTGCCCAACAAAAATATATCCATCTTGTTTAGAGACAAGTTCTTTTGCAACAGATTTTATCGTATGCTGATCGGGAACAATAGGTGCTCTTTTTGGCCAAGCCGGAAATTTCGGGGTATCAATTTGATTGATTTGGATATCGATTGGCATAGCAATATGTACAGGCCCCGGAACACCTGAAATCGCTATTTCACAAGCCTTAGCCACTTCGGCTAGTAAATCCTTTGAATCTATTACAGTCACACTATATTTCGTCACAGATGTGAAGAGCGGTTCTGCATCCAATTCCTGAGAAGCATTTAAACCGACAGTGTCGACAGGAACTGCACCCGTTAAAAATAAGACAGGGACATGTTCACGCATAGCATTTGCGGCACCCGTAAGAAGATTGGTACCACCAGGCCCACTGCATCCAATACATACCCCCATAGTAGATGTGTATTTCGCATAAGCGACTGCCATATAAGATGCTGCGCCTTCATGCTTCGTCACAATCGGCGACAGTTCAGGTATCTCATACAACTCATCGAAAAACGCATTGACAGAACCTGCTGGAATACCGAAAACATGTTGTATTCCGCCAGCCACTAAATAATCTAGTACTGCTCGAACAGCTTTCATAAATACTCTCCTTTAGTAGCCAGATATGTGCTTTCAAACTCATTCACTTTCAGCGGCACATTAAAGTAATAACCTTGCATGATATAACATTCTCTTGAAGCTAAAAATTCAGCTTGTTCCAATGTCTCGACACCTTCAGCAACTAGATCCAGTCCTAGATTTTTTGCAAGCGTGATAATTGTATTCACGATGGCAAAATTGTCGTCATTGCTTTTCAAATCCCTTATAAACGACTTATCTATTTTCAAAGCATTAATCGGTAAATTCTTTAAATAACCTAAAGAGGAATAGCCTGTACCAAAATCATCAATAGACATCTTGATGCCTATTTCTTGTAACTCTTTCATAGTCTGTATAGTCATTTCTGTATTTTTAATGATTTGGTTCTCCGTAATTTCGAGACATAAAAGTTCCGGCGATACGCCTACTTCATCTAAAATACTTTTTACTGTTTGGAATAAATTATTTTCCTCAAACTGGCGGGCGGATAAATTTACGGATACTACAATTGGTGGATATCCTTTATCTTGCCATTTCTTGATTTGGTTACATGCACTTCTAATAACCCATTCTCCTATAGGAACGATCAGTCCTGTCACTTCCGCCAGCGCGATAAACTTATCCGGGGAGATTAAACCTTCTGTCATATGATTCCATCTCAATAATGCTTCAGCTCCAATTATAGTACGTGTGCTGTAATCAATTTGAGGTTGAAAATAGATTTCCAGTTCTCCACGATCAAGCGCTTTATATAAAGCATTTTCAAACTTCACATTTTCAAACGTTTTAATATCCATCGCCACTTTATAAAAATGATAACTATTGCCGGATACTGTTTTAGACTGATACATTGCGATATCGGCATTTTTTATTAATAACTCCGATGTCTGCCCGTCTTTCGGAAATAAGCTGATCCCTATACTGCTGTGGATATGCATTTCATGTCCTTTAAGATTGAAAGGCTTATTGAATTGATCAACAATCTTTTCGACCACTTCTTCCACTTCTGCCTCTGATTCAATAATGGGCAAATAGATAATAAATTCATCTCCACCTTGACGAGAAGCGGTAGCCCCTTCAGGTAAGCATGCACTAATACGTCGTGCTACATGTGACAATAAAATATCTCCGTAGCTATGACCTAATAAGTCATTTACTGATTTAAAACGATCCAAATCCATAAATAGTACCGCTGCTTTTTCTCCATGCATTTGTGAATATCTCAAACCCTGATCCATTCGATCTTTTAACAGCACCCGATTAGGCAAATTGGTCAAGCTATCATAATACGCATGATATCTGATTTCTTTCTCCATCTTCTTTCTTTCGGAGATATCTTTAAAAGTGACCACATCTCCAACGACCCTATTTCCTTCTTTGATGGAAGATCTAACGTATTCTACGGGGAAACTGGATTGATCTTGTCTAAAAAATGTAACATCCTCATGATGTGTAAAGTTTTCATTGTAGATAATACTGACAGGTTTACCTATTAGTTCATTCTTGCCCTTGTAACCAAGCATAATCGCGGCAGCAGGATTACAAAACGTAATAACTCCATCTAAATCTAATCCGAATATTCCTTCGCCTGCCGAGTGGAGAATCAGTTCTTTCTCGCGACTGAGCCTTTGCAATTCTTTCATCGTTGTTTCAAGTTTAGTATTCTTTTCTGTAATCTCTGCAGTTCGCTGTTCTATGATCAGTTCCTGTTTTTCCATATTCAATAAGTTCAATAAAGTCGAAGCAGTTGTATCAACAATGGATTGCGTCAGTTGCTGACTCGCCAGAGAGTAATTTGGATTTTTTTGTTGGAGGTCTGCAATTACTATTAACCCCAACACTTTTCCCATTGAAACAATTGGCAGAACAAACATCGATTGAATACCAAAGTATCGGCATACCGTGTGATTTACCCGATCATCTGCAAACACATCAGGAATGAGTTCCGCTTTTCTAGAAGCAATCACTTCTTGGAATACTTTATCATTTTCCTCGTCAAACTCGATCTCGTCATGAGATTTAACCCACTCTTCTGGAGACCAATTACTATTCCGATTATTCGTTGCAGGCTTAATCTTTTTATGCACTAACGGATCGATCAAGTGTACGCCAATGTTATTGTTTCCAAGGACTTTTTCGATATACAGAAAACTTGTATCCAAGGCTTCTTGCATCGTAGAACAAAGGGACAATTCCCTTGTTATATCCAACAGCAACTGCTTTTCCTGAATCAGTTCTTCTTTGTTCATCAGCAACTTGGCATTTTGAATAGCAACAGCGGCCATATTGACATAGGACTGAACGGTTTGAATCTCCAGCTCCGTTAAATTCATCGGTATTCCATAGTCGAACAAGAAAACTAGTCCAAATAGTTCCGTCTCGCCGGTAATAGGTAAAACTAGAAGGGACTTTATCTTAAAACCTTGGACGGCCCTTGGATCAGGTCGATGATCTTTAGATGTATCGGATATATATATTGCTCTTTTAGTTTCAATTACTTCTTTCGCCAGTAAATCGAAGTCTGTATCAATTACATGCATATCAAGTGTCATGCCGTTGATTACTTCAGGTTTTCCTACGAACCCCCTGAATGACCCATCTGGTTGTGGCAAATAAATTCCGACCGAGTCACATTGGACAATCTCTTCTGATATTGCGGTGACGACGTGATTAAGTACTTCTCTTAACTCTAGCTTTGTATTTATTAACTTTGTTATATTCGCAAGACGAAGATATCTCATTTGATCTTTCACTATTCATCCCCCCTTTTTTTCTGCGCAAATATATTGTCTACTCATAGAGTAGTAGATACTCTATTGCATATCGAGAAATAAGATCTTATTTAAGTTATTCGACAAATTATTTAAAATAGCCTTTTAATAGATGTAAAAGCTACTTTAAATATATAACGAACCAATGATTTTTGTATAAGTAAATAGTAGTGTTCCCTAAGGAATGACAAAATACTCCCCGGCAGTTGCAAAGTTGCCGGGGAGTATAGATTTATATATTTAGTTTCCAAGTAGGAATTTAACGCCGCCTACGCCTACATCAACTTCTACATGGATCGTGGTATCGGATCGACCATACGCTTCGTTCACATAAATACCTTTCCCCTTGGATATAAAGTCCTTCGCTTCTATACTACCAACCCCTTTGTCTACAACTAATTCAACGCCGATGTCTTTCGGCAAATAAATAGTTGCACCTCCTACCCCAAGATCAAGTTCTACATCGAAGCTTTCCTGCCAATCATCATCCAAGTTAATAATTGTATCGCCAACTCCCGCATCGACCGATAAGTGGCTTAGCCGAATTCCCGCTAGATCCAGTTCTGAATCTGATACACCCATTTCGACATCTAGACGCACAGGTATTTCATTAGTCAGCTGAAGTTTCCAATTATTACGTTGCTTTCGCAAAATTGATAAACCTGTTCCCTTCTGTTGAATCTTTATGTAGCCGATGTCTCTTTTATTCTTGTAGGTAACGGATGGATACCATTTTTTTATATTGGTATCGATGTTACCGTCCACCCATTCCTTCGCGCCACCTTCAATTAAGAAACTACCCGCACCGAAATCAATATCTACGTCTAGTGACTTGGCATCATCTTTTTTTATGGATAATGCGCCTGACACTTTTTCTTTCGTGAGCCGATCATACGTCCAGATGCCTGCCGTTCCCAACAATACAGCACCTAATACTATTATCAGTATTTTCTGCATAGTAACACTCCTTTATTCTATCTTAAGCGAAATGCACAAAAATTGATTCATCCAAATGATTGAATTGTATATCCGTCTTAGGTCTGAGTGATGTATCTAAGCAGCTGGACGTATTACGAGTTCTATAATTTGAATTCTACATAGTCTATGGTATTATAGAAAGCAAGTTAATAGTCCGGGTTTGAGTTACTGAGAAGACCTCAAGAAGTGATTGTGCAAATGCAATCACTTTCTTGAGGTCTTTTTTTGTCCCTTGACCCACTATAAAAAGGAGACGATAGAATTGACAAACTTTTCATCAATGAACCGAAATGAAATTATGAATACGTTGAGCACTGAGAATTTTGATGTTTTAATTATAGGCGGTGGTATTACCGGTGCAGGAATCGCACTGGATGCAGCGTCACGCGGTATGAAAACTGCATTGATCGAGATGCAGGATTTCGCATCTGGGACATCAAGCCGTTCAACAAAACTAGTGCATGGCGGCTTGCGTTATTTAAAGCAATTTGAAATTAAAGAAGTTGCCGAGTTGGGGAAGGAGCGCGCCGTCGTCTATGAGAACGGTCCGCATGTCACTACACCAGAGTGGATGCTATTGCCGTTTCATAAAGGCGGCACATTTGGTCCTGCATCTACAGCACTTGGATTAAAAGTATATGACTTCCTAGCTGGGGTAAAGCGCAGTGAACGTAGAAAAATGCTCAATCTCAAAGAAACTATTAAACGAGCACCACTTATAAAAAGAGAAGGACTTCAAGGAAGCGGCTACTATGTGGAATACCGCACGGATGATGCGCGATTGACCATTGAAGTGGCAAAATCCGCAGCAAAAAAAGGTGCCACCCTATTGAATTACGCGAAAGCGGAAGGCTTTATCTACAATGAGCAAAATCAGATCTCAGGCGTCCAAGTACGGGACATGATCAAAGACGAACTGTTGACTATTCAAGCGACAAAAGTGATCAATGCTGCAGGTCCTTGGGTCGATGAAGTGAAAGAAATTGATGGCCACTCAAACGGAAAGAACTTGATCTTGTCCAAAGGAATTCACCTAGTATTCGACCAAAGTGTATTCCCCTTGCATCAAGCAATTTATTTTGACACGCCCGATAAACGTATGATCTTTGCTGTGCCACGTGACGGGAAAGCCTATGTCGGCACAACAGATACATTCTATGAAGGTGATCCAAAGGAAATGCAAATCACCGAAGAAGACCGTACGTATATTTTAAATGCTATCCACTACATGTTCCCTGATGTAACTGTATCTGAAAAAGATGTCGAGTCCAGCTGGGCAGGCGTTCGTCCTTTAATTCACGAAGACGGGAAAAAACCTTCCGAGATTTCACGTAAGGACGAAATCTGGGAATCCGAACGTGGTCTGATCACGATTGCTGGTGGTAAATTAACAGGGTATCGTAAAATGGCGGAAACGGTCGTAAACAAGATTTCTAGTCTTCTGCAGCAAGAAAAGGGATTGCAATTCAAACAATCCAATACAAAAAACATGCCGATCTCGGGCGGTGATGTTGGTGGTTCAGCTCAATATCCTCGATTCTTCAACCAAGCGATCGGCCGTGGGATGTTGCTGGGATTCACAGAGCGTGAAAGCCGCCACTTAGCTGCACTTTACGGGTCTAATGTCGATCAAGTCTTAACCATCCCTTATGATGCATCCGAATCAATGCCGCGCATTCTCTATGTGAAATTACGTTATGCGATCGAACAGGAGATGACTGTAAAACCGACTGATTTCTTTATTCGTCGTACGGGTGACTTGTTCTTCAATATTAAAAATGTCCAAGATGCAAAACAAGACGTACTCGTCAAAATGGGACAGATCTTGAACTGGACTGCCGATGAACAGAAACGCTATGCGTTAGAGTTGGAAGACGAGTTACAAAAAGCTACATCCGTTGTGTAAATACGATAGTATAAATGTATATCCATAGATGGAGGTTCCTTTATATGTCCTTTCATAACCAAAAAGTATTGCCAGCAGCACGTACACTAAAACAATTTGAAAAACTACTGGAGAGTCCGTTCGAGTATATCGTTTTACTTGAAGTGCATATAAGTAATTTAAAAACTGTTAAGCAAGAAGCGGAAAAACGTTGTAAGAAACTCATAATTCACGCGGACTTGATACAAGGTCTCAAAACAGATAATTATGCAGCTGATTTTTTATGTAATGATATTCGACCTGCAGGCATTATATCTACACGATCGAATATGATCATGAAAGCAAAATCCAAAAACATTCTTGCGATCCAGCGTATGTTTTTACTCGATACTATTGCGTTGGAGAAAAGCTACTCTCTTATTGATCAAACAGCTCCCGATTTCATCGAGATGCTTCCAGGTGTCATCCCTGAACTTATCGAAGAAGTCTATGAGCGCACAGGTATACCAATCATTAATGGTGGACTTATTCGTACGAAACAACATATTGAGGATGCACTCGCAGCAGGAGCCGTAGCGGTAACTACATCAGATAATCAATTATGGGAGTCCTTTACGTGATAAGAGAACTTTCTGTGTTTTTGTTGACAGATGATACCAACCACTCTATACTTGGAAACAAGTTAATATAAGTGGTTGAGTTTAGGAGTCCACAATTAAGTTCTTGCGTAGAGCAAGGGGTTAATTGTGGACTTTTTTGCGTCGTAAACGCTCAACTACCAAACTAACACTAGGTAGGAGGAGATGTAGATGACAGCTTTTACAGGCGAATTGATCGGCACTATGATTTTAATTTTATTTGGTGGTGGCGTAGTAGGTGGCGTAGCGTTGAATAAGTCTAAAGCAATGAGTGGAGGATGGATTGTTGTCACTGTCGGTTGGGGACTTGCGGTTACACTTGGCGTATACGCAGTAGGTCAAGCAAGCGGTGCACATTTAAATCCAGCAGTCACGATTGGTTTTGCGACTATTGGAAACTTCCCTTGGGCGGACGTTCCCATGTATCTGTTGGCACAAATGATTGGGGCCATCCTTGGAGCGGTATTGGTCTACTTCCACTACTTACCCCATTGGAAAGAAACAGAGGATCCGACGGCAAAACGGGATGTATTCGCTACTACACCTGCCATTTACAATCCCCTATCAAATGTCACGAGCGAAATAATCGGGACATTCATTTTAGTACTTGGCTTATTATCAATTGGCGCCAATGAGTTTACTGAAGGACTTAATCCGTTAATTGTTGGGGCTTTAATCATCGCCATTGGTTTATCACTTGGTGGCACAACTGGCTATGCGATTAATCCTGCACGCGATCTCGGCCCAAGAATTGCACATGCTTTTCTTCCCATTCCAGGCAAAGGACCATCAGGATGGAAGTATGCATGGATTCCAGTAGTGGGTCCGATTATCGGCGGTACATTCGGAGCATTATTCTACAAGCAGTTTTTCGTAGGAGAAAACAGTGTGACGTTTTGGTTAATTGGAGCAATTATCCTGGCGATTCTTCTTGCTGCCCAGTTCTCCATACGCAAAGTAACTGTACAATCAGCAATACAAACACAGTCAACAAAAGCAACGATTGACTAATTCACTCACCTATACTGGAGGAATATATTATGACAAAAAAATATATTATGGCACTTGATCAAGGCACAACTAGCTCAAGGGCAATTTTATTTGATAAAAAAGGTAGAATTTTTCACTCAGCGCAACAGGAGTTCACTCAATACTTCCCTAAGTCTGGATGGGTTGAACACAATGCAGACGAAATTTGGAGCTCTGTTTTATCCGTAATTGCAGGCGTATTGTCTGAGAAAAATATATCCGCTGAACAAATCGAAGGGATCGGTATTACAAATCAACGCGAAACAACAGTTGTTTGGGATAAGCATACAGGAAATCCGATTTATAATGCGATCGTTTGGCAATCGCGTCAAACTGCAGACATTTGCGACAACCTTAAAGAAAGCGGTTACAATAATTTGTTCAGAGATAAGACCGGATTGCTTATCGATGCATACTTTTCGGGCACTAAAGTCAAGTGGATTTTGGATAATGTAGAAGGCGCACGTGAAAAAGCTGAAAACGGAGACTTGTTGTTCGGTACGATTGATACATGGATTATTTGGAAGTTATCAGGTGGTGCGGCACATGTAACAGATTACTCGAACGCTTCTAGAACGCTTATGTACAATATACATGAACTACAATGGGATGAAGAACTATTGTCTATCTTGGGTGTGCCGGCATCGATGTTGCCTAAAGTGTGTCCTTCATCTGAAGTCTATACACATGCAGATCCCGAGCAATTTTTCGGTCACGCAGTTCCTATCGCGGGTATTGCAGGAGATCAACAAGCTGCATTATTCGGTCAAGCTTGTTTTGAATCGGGTATGGTGAAAAACACATATGGAACAGGTTGCTTTATGCTAATGAACACGGGCGAAAAAGCGGTTAAATCCGATAATGGGCTGTTAACAACCATCGCTTGGGGAATTGATGGCAAGGTAGAGTATGCGCTAGAAGGAAGTATCTTCGTCGCAGGTTCAGCAATTCAGTGGTTGCGCGATGGTTTACGCATGTTCCGAAACTCTTCCGAAAGTGAGCAATACGCAAAACGGGTCTCTTCTACGGATGGCGTCTATGTCGTACCGGCATTTGTTGGTCTTGGTACCCCCTACTGGGATAGTGATGTGCGTGGTGCCGTATTCGGTTTAACACGCGGAACGACGAAAGAGCATTTTGTACGGGCTACGCTAGAATCCCTTGCATACCAAACGAAAGACGTCGTTGATGCAATGGAATCGGATTCAGGTATCTCTCTAAAAACGTTACGGGTAGATGGCGGAGCAGTCGAGAACAACTTCTTGATGCAGTTCCAATCCGATTTACTAAATGTATCGGTTGAACGACCGACGATTAATGAAACAACAGCGCTCGGTGCCGCATATTTGGCTGGACTTGCTGTAGGTTTCTGGAAAGACCGTTCAGAAATTGCCGCACAATGGGCAATAGATCGACCGTTCCAACCTAATATGGAGGAATCTGAACGCGAAAAGCTGTACAGCGGCTGGCAAAAAGCTGTACAAGCAGCGACTGTGTTTAAATAAGTTCTTTGCTGAAAGTACCTGTAGGTTCATTTGTCGTGACTGTTTTAATTGTCATGCCTTTCCCTACAGGTATTTTTTATCCCGTTGTCTTTTTAAACTCGCGACCCGTATGAATCTACAAGGATAGTTTGTAGTGGCTAAAGACATCGAATATAGAGTAATAGTAAAGTTCGCTGCCATCTAAAAATAATAGCCGATCCGCACGATTGGAAGTTAATTGTGGCTGCAATGGATTTCCATCAGGTTTACGGAAGTCGAACTCTTGAACTATTTCGTAGGAATCAGCTTTTCTAATCAATTCAAAAAAGTGATGATGATCAAAGCACTTTCGATGCACGACCATTGCATCGCCACTGATCGCAAATGTTTGAAATCCAAGTGCGTCAGTAGAGAATTGGAACTCGCCACTTTCATTCATTAAACCAATTTGTGCATCCATGCCAATGAAATACCAAATTTCATCATTCGCTGCCACATTCAGCGCCAAACATTCTCCTGTGAGCTTTCTATCATTCCCGTCATCTATAATATTTCCTTCATGATCCCAGCCTACTAGCCCTGAATTACCAATTGGTTTCTTCCAACCATAATTACCATAAACGCCTTCATCAAAATAACCTGTCCATATCTGATTATCTTTCGTCGTATATATATGGTCGATTCCATCGCCTAAACAGAATGAACGAATCAAGTTCCCGTCCCAATCATAGACGCGTCCATTTTGATCAACATGGGTTTCATCATGATAAATAGATCTTGCGCAAGCAAGCAGTATATGGTCATCGTCAATCGATTCAACTACATGATAATTACACTGTTCATTCGGCAAATGCAGTACCGTCTCCTTACCATCCTTCAGACGAAGTACTTTTACGAATAAGTCTGACAAGTATATTGAACTGCTATCAATTCATACTTTCCCATAGTGTACAGGTATATTAGATAGAAATAATAAAATGTGAAAAACAGTTATATATCACTACCTTTTTCATTGCATTTCGAATATACGTCAACCAATGCAGCGTGCTAAAATATATTAAATGCAATTCCAAAGAGGATGTGTAAAACTCAAAAGAAGTTCGTTATTAGCTGTACGCTCATCACGTTACACGGTATTTGATTTATAAAATCAAACGATTAAAGAGGTGTTCAAAGTTGATAGCAGAAAATAAAGAACAAACGATATTTACTCATACAGGAAAGAAAATCATAACAGATCGTGTGATTGATATAATAGCGAAAGTCGATGAACCACTAGTCGTTGTACTCGGCAATATGTTAAGCGACGAAGAATGCGACGAACTGATTCAGCTTTCTACAGATAAAATGAAACGTTCTAAAATCGGCATAATTCATGCAGAAAATGAAATTAGAACAAGTAGCGGTATGTTTATTGAAGAACCTGATAACTTGATCGTCCTACGGATAGAAAAACGGATTGAAACAATTATGAATATCTCCATCGAACACGGCGAAAGTCTCCAAGTTCTTCACTACCTACCTGGACAAGAATATAAAGCGCATCACGACTTCTTCTCAGCAACAAGCAACGTTACGAATAACCGGATTAGCACACTCGTCATGTACTTGAACGATGTCGAACAAGGCGGCGAAACGTACTTCCCTCACCTCAAACTGTCCATCACACCTAAAAAAGGAATGGCTGTCTACTTTGAGTATTTTTACAACGATCCGCTGATGAATGACCTAACATTACACGGTGGTGCACCAATAGAAGTCGGAGAGAAATTTGTAGCTACGCAGTGGATGAGAAAACAAAAAGTACGGTAAAAGGCTCTATTAACTATCATCTATAATTTATATATTCGTATTGTCAATCCGTCCAGTTTAATCAGCTGAACGGATTTTTTATTTCTCCATGATAAACACTAACGCCTACTCTCACTAAAACAAATACAACAACGTAATAAGATGATAGTATTAATCCAAAGGCTCTTTTATCTACAAAATCGAGCACTATTACTACTTTAAATGGGGAGTTTCATGTATTTACTCACTATCTTTTTAATTTTTGGTATATTAACCGGTTTTTTATCTAGTATGTTTGGATTCGGCGGCGGTTTTGTCGTCATACCTGTTTTATATATTTTGTTACCTGAGTTGAATTTTCCTGAGCCGTTAGTTATGCATGTTGCTATAGGAACATCTCTTGCGATCATGATCATCAATTCAATCAACTCTACGATCTCTCATTATCGTAGAGGCCATATTTTATGGTTTATCTTCTTTCAATTGGCACCTGCTATTACTGTTGGCGCGTTAATAGGTGGTTTACTATCGCCTTTTATAGAAGGTGATATTCTTAGGTACTTATTTATTGACCTTATCCTATACACCATTTTCTCATCATTGATTGGGAAAGGTTTTATACATGTGAATACGGATAGTATACAAATGCCTGGACGCTTGAAAACATCACTCATTGGGAGCGGTGTCGGTTTTATTTCTACGTTACTTGGTGTTGGCGGTAGTCTAATGACCATTCCATTCTTGAGAAGTTGTCGATTAAAAATGGTTAATGCGGTGGCTTTAGCTACACCACTGAGCCTACCTATCGCGATGATTGGTGCTACTACATCCATATTTAACGGCATGCAGCAAACCGGTCTACCCCCTTGGTCATTTGGCTTTGTCTATGTACCCGCCTTTTTCGGCATTGTGATTGGTGGTTTTATAGGCGTGCCAGTTGGAACACGCATTGCTCATCGTTTGCCCGATCAATTATTCTCCAAAGTTTATTTGGCATTGCTTGTTGTTGTAGTTATTACGATGATAGTGAAATAAAGATCTACTCAGTTATTGAATGAAAAAAGACGCTTACTGAAGATTTCGGTACGTGGCAGTTCTATCCACAAACACTAAAAGATGAATCAACTCATTTTATTAAAAAAGCGCCAACTCCATAGACTGGAGTTGACGCTTTAAATATAGCTTATGATAAAATTGTCTTCTTCCCTTAGGAAAAATCCTCATTTCACTTCTATAACAATTTTTCCTTTTGCATGGTGAGTTGCGCTTAATTCATGTGCATCTCGTAGTCCTTTGGCGGATAGAGGAAATGTGTGGCCTATATGGGTTTTCACTTCTCCTTTTTGCATTAGCTCGCCAAGTTCGGCAAGTTGCTTTCCATTCGGATTAAGCCATAGAGATTCAGCTGTAATATGATTAGCTTCAGCCTTTTCAAGATTTGGCTGGCCTGCAATCGAAACCAGTCGCCCCCCTTTTTTAACTACACTCAAGCTTTTCTCTAAAATCTCACCGCCCATTGTATCAACAACTAAATCAACGTCTTTTACGACATCTGTAAAATCAGTTGTTTCATAGTTAATAAATTCGTCAACACCGAGCTCTTTTAAGAAAGCTTCGTTCTTACCACTAGCTGTCGATAGAACATAAGCGCCAAAACTTTTAGCGATTTGAATACCCAAGCTTCCAACACCGCCCGAGCCAGCATGAATTAAGACTTTGTCTCCTGGTTTAATTTGACCAAAGTCAACAAGACATTGCCAAGCTGTTAGTCCGGCTAGTGGAACTGAAGCAGCTTCCTCAAAACTAACATCGGCTGGTTTTAAAGCAACTAAGTCTTCGTTAACAGCAACATACTCAGCGTATGTTCCATTTTCCATTGCCGGACGAGCGAATACTTCATCTCCTACTTTGAAACTCTTCACGTCTTTCCCTACTTCAGCGATCACTCCTGCTGCATCCCATCCCAAAATAAGCGGAAATTCAAAAGGTATATTCTCTTTCATATAACCTTCTCGAACTTTCCAGTCAATAGGATTTACTGACGTTGCATGCATCTCTATTAATACCTGATGATGTTGTATTTCCGGCTTCGGAAGTTCTTTCTCAATAAGTTCTTCTGCCCCACCGTATTGTTCAATAACAATTGCTTTCATCTACTTCACTCTCCCTATTCTGTTCATTCAGTATAGATACCCGTTTAATCAAAAAAGTATTCATTTACTGAGCTAACATCGTTTTCCTCAAGAAATAAATCTACTCGCAAAAGAAATATTACTTATTGACAGATAATTCTTGATGACTTCATAACCCCTGACCAACCACTTTTGTGTTACAGTTGTTACATAAAAGTAGTTGGTTTACATACCGCTAATTAGATGATCTTGAAAATGTTTTATAGTGAATTCTTGTAATGTAGAGATAGAAGAGAATCATTTCTAAAAAGGAGGACGGCATGAACCTAGGCCTTATTGTTTCATTGATTATCGTTGTCATTGTTTTAGTTGTCGGATTACTTTTGACCATGTCCATTGCTAATTCTAGTACTAGTTCCAGCACTAATTCCAGTACTAAAACGTACAGTAGTAAAAAAAGCTTTTCCAATTTAATGTGGATTTATGTTTTATCATTACCAGTAATTATTATATTGACCGTTATAGCTATATTTATATTTTACTAACTATTTGAGAGTGAAATTACGTTCGATCTCCTAACTTCTCGGCGTGTAAAGGCACTATCTTTATCTATAATGTATTAATGTTCTTGGATACTTACGTTCTAACCCATTTACAATACAAAACATTTATATTTCAGCAGACGCAAAAACGCCAACTCCATAATAATGGAGTTGGCGTTTTTAAAATATATAGTGGGAAAACGGCTTACATCATGCCGCCCATAGAGTCCGGGCTATTACACTTGTATATCTTCTAGTACAAATCGTTATACATCAACGTTCCGGAATGTTTCGTTCAATTTAATTATATCAACTTATACTGGTTTTTATAATTTTCAGCATCAATTACGGCATCAAATATGACCTTGTGGCATCAGAAACAGATAGCTAAAAGTTTTTAGATTCCGCCGTCTGTTTTCTTGTAAAGTATTGCTAATTTGGATCGGTAGATGAAGTGCTATTTAGTGCTAAAATATCATTCTTGCACAAATTTCTCAATATCCCTAAGCCACAGTTTTTACTTCGCCCTGTAAATTGATATAGCTGTGAAATTTAATCGAACCTTACTATATCTGTATTCAATGGCTTTCTTTTCGTAATCATTTAAACTATCCTATATGTCTATACCGGTTCAGGAAGATTCGGGGTCGTATTGAAGGAAGTGCCACACCCGGAAATGGACAAACTTCCGGGCGCTGGATAAGTGAAGATAAATTCCTGGTTGTGCATGAAACGAAAACAAAGTACCTGGGTAACATTGAATTCGGAGTTCAATGTTGCACAGGTACTCTTTATTAAATATTGCAATTTGGGCCATTTTTTTGCCCCAATAATGAGGATAAACGTTGGTGTAATTATTACAGAATCCATTTGAAAGTAAATGCCGTTCTGTTTAAGGCAGATGTCATGCAAAATTATGTGTGGGTATGGGGGGGAATTCTACCAGATGCTTGTCAAGGTGCTGTCCCCCCCCAAAGCCTGCTTTGCGAATCCGGAATTCCTCTTTAAACTTTTGAATTTCCGGATGTAACGGATGCAATCGTTGGAATTAGTGCATTTAATCCAATTAGTTTTTTGGGTTTTGATATTTGTTTATAGATCATCTTTTATCACCTTTACGTTAGCTTACCAAAAGGTTTAACAAATTTCTGTGGTTTTTGACATAGCTGAATTTTGGATGTGCTAAATAGCAGCATAATTGAGATTTTGGGGTTATTTGTGCTTTAAAATCGGTTTTTGAAGTTACTATTTTGGGGGGAGTGGACGCGAAGGTTGGGCGGTCGAAAGGGAGATTCCCACACTACCACAGTTTCATCGCCCTATTTCCAACAAAAAAAGGCAGAGCGTCGTGAAAACGCTCGACCCCCTACCCAATCCTTATTATTTTCCCCAGTGCTCCGCGATGAATTCAGTGCGGCCAGAACGGGCACGGTTGTCTGTGTAATGTTCTTTTTCTTTTATGTAATAATCTTGATGGTATTCTTCAGCCCGGTAGAAAGTTTCTGCGGGGCGGATTGCTGTGACGATCGGTTTTGAGAAAACGCCGCTTGCCGCTAGGTTGGCTTTCGATTTCTCGGCAACTTCCTGTTGCGCTTCTGTGTAATGGAAAATCGCGGTTGTGTACGATGAGCCGCGGTCGTGGAATTGACCTTCTGCGTCTGTTGGGTCGATTTGTTGCCAGAATACTTCGAGCAACTTTTCATATGAAAACAAAGCAGGGTCAAATGTGATTTCAACAACTTCCACATGGCCCGATTCACCATTTTTCACATCTTCATACGTTGGATTATCGAGATGCCCGCCCATATAACCTGACTCGATATCTTGGACGCCTGGCCATTCTTTAAACGGTTTCACCATGCACCAGAAACATCCTCCTGCAAATGCAGCTTTTTCAAACTTTTTTTCAGTCATTGTCTATATCTCCTTTCAATTATAGCGAGTGTACAAAACGCCTCTTTTAGTAAACCGGTACCCATCCTTCTTGTGTTACGAAGATGCGGGCAGCTACTACTTTGCGATCGGCTGCGAGTGTGAAATAGTGGCGGATGTTTTCCGGAACGGAAATTAAATCACCTGGGTTAAGATGCACTTCAAAGAATCGTTCGTCTTTTCCTTGAATGATGAATACGCCGTGACCACTGACTATGTAACGCACTTCATCGTCTGTATGGTGGTGTTCTTGTTCGAAGTTTTTCAGAAGTTCATCCAAATTAGGTGTCGCATCTGATAGTGAGATAATGTCTGCCGTTTTATAACCGCGGCGCTCTGAAATATCGTCGATTTCTGTTTTAAAAGCCTTAAGAATCTCTTCTTTTTCCTCATCAGTTAAATTGAACTTTTCACGAAGATTTTCGGGTAGCTTTTCGATATCCCAATGCTCATAAATGACTTCTTGTTGCTCCAGAAATGCCGCAACCTCTGTTTGTGTTTCAATAACCTCGTTTGTTCCTTGAATAGTAATTGTCGCCATTCTACTCTTCCTCTCTTCTGTTAAATTGATAGTTCCTTACTTACACTTACACATTCAAGCGGGCTTCAATGATCCGAATGCAGTCATGAAAATTTGTGAACGGGGAAAAAGGAATGTTCAAGTCCTCGCATTTTTCAAGTAAGAAATCCCGCGCAATGACGATATCCGCAAGCTTCGCCGCTTCCAGATCTGTAATCGAGTCACCGATGACAATACTCGTTTGCTGCTGGGCAGTGTTCTCGCGAATAATCGTCGGCTTACAGCAACCGCAGCCTTGATTTACACAGTTTTCATCACATTCATGCGGGTAAAGGATGTTGATGTGTTCTCCTGAAAAATCGCTTTCGTTGCAATAGACTTGATCGAATGGCCCGAATGGTTCAAGCAATGGATGGATGAAAAAGTCGATGCCGCCACTTACAATATAGAGCGGTATATTTTTTTCGCGGGTAAACTGAACAAATTCACCAAACCCTTCCCTGATTTCGGCATCCTCCAAAACGAACGACACGATTTGTTCTTTTTGGGAAGTAGGCAATAAAGCAAAGAGCTTACTGACCCCTTTTTGAATGGACACCCTTTGCGCCATAATATCGTCCTTTATCCCTTCCCATCCAGGGGGAGCGAACTTATCCATAATATTGACAATATTATCTTTCATCGTAATCGTACCATCGAAATCACAAAAAATTACCGGGTTGAACTCTGCACTCATACCTATTTGTCCTCCTTGCCGCCTATCAATAAAACCTCTTCTACTATAAGAAGAGGTCATTTATTCATCTTCTTATCTCCCAACAACACGTTGCAAGAAGTAGCACCGTGTCCCTCCACCTAGATAAGAAATCTCGTACTTTTTTCAATTGATTCTGATTATTGCATTGTTCGACTTCTTTGTCAATGAACGCTTATCCAACAGTAGTTTTATGAAATAACCGGGACGGCTTTATCCCGCGCCTTATTCTTTTCCTCTTCCTCTTCCGGTACGCGAATGAATTTAACAATAATCGCACTCACTACATAGAGGGCACTGAAAATCCACACAACCCCTTCGGCTCCGACTAGCCCGATAAACGCCAAAGCGATGGCTGGTGCTACGAATGTGGACAGACCCGCGGCGAAGTTCAACACGGACATTGCTGCGCCTTTATCCGCACCTGCAACGGATGGTACCAGTGCACCGATTGGTACATAACCCGCTACCAAACCGCCCCAGATGAATCCGACAATGCTCGTCATGAGAATACTTCCGTTTGTTATCACCGGAACATAAAACAGAAGAGGCGTGAAAATCGCACAGCCGATTCCACCAAACCAAATGATTGTGTTTTTCCAACCGAATTTATCCCCAATGAAGCCGAACACTAAATTGAAAATGATGTTTCCTAAGAAGAACGTACCCCATAATTGCAACCAAGCAGTTGTTTCAATGCCATGTTGCGCCATATGCATCGGTAAGAATACCGGAAATCCATAGACACTTAAACTATTGATAACACGGACAACTCCACCTGCAGCAACCCGTTTGTTCGTTTTCAAAATGGTGATGCCTTTCAATAATTCTGTGATTGCTTCTTTTTTGTTCGCGAGTTTTTTCTTTTCGAACTTGTCTTTATTGAGTACTAAAGCGAAGATCGCACCGACACATACCCAGAAAATAGATGTCCACATTGTATTGATGTAACCGAGATACTGGATTGCGTAACTTGAATACCACGCGCCGAGCACCATCATTCCCGCACAAAATGCAAACCAGAACCAACCAACGGCAGAACTCAATTTGTTTTGCGGTGTCTTATAAATGACCCATGTCAAGAAGGAATAGGCAAACAACGGATAACCGAAACCTTTAATGAAATAAGTGAGAAGCATAATCGGGTAATTCATCGTTGAGAAACCAAAAATGATAAACCCTGCAGTACCGACTATATAAACGGCTAACCCGAGTGCCATTGTACGTTTTGGACCAAATACTTCTACACAGACGCCTGAAAACCAAGAAGACAGCGCGATCGAAACTCCGTAGACTGTGAAAATCGCAGCTGACTGTTGAATGGTCAACCCACTTTCAACTAAGAAAGGACTTAGCCAACCGGCCTCAATTCCGTCCCCCATCATGAACAGCATGACACCGAAAAAACCCCATCCTAAGTTTTTCGTAATACCGATTTTTTCTAACATACTGTTCTCTCCATTTCTACTCTAAGATGCGAAACTCATTGATTCAAAAAAAACCCTTCCTGTAAAGACAGAAAGAGTTGGTGGCATACCTACCGCTAGCGCAATAAAAACATGCCTTACCCTTTCTATCTCTCAAGCTACGCTTGCTGGATTTGGCACAATTATGTTGCCGAAGTTTCATAGGGCCAGTCCCTCAACTTCTCTCGATAGAAAATAAACAATATGTAATTGGTCGAACAGTGTCAAAAGTTGAACTAATGAGTTAACTGTATAGAATAATTAATCGTAAGTCAACCACTTATTGAAACTTTCTAAAAAATAGTTTGAAATATGGTATACTTTCTATCATAAATCGTTTATTTGAAAGGATTTTTGATATGAAATCGTATATTGATATAAAAAATGGTGTTGTCCCCTCGGTTTGTGCGCTTGATTGCCCAGACCAATGTGGATTGCTTATTCATAAAGAAGACGGGAAAATCATTAAAATTGAAGGTGATCCCGATCATCCCATCACAAAAGGCAGTATTTGCAACAAAGTTCGACATATGACTGAACGCCTTTATGACCCAAAAAGGATTACAACCCCTTTGAAACGCGTCGGGGAAAAAGGCGATGGACAATTCGTTCCAATCAGTTGGCAAGAAGCCATCACAACCATCACAGACCAATGGAAAAAACTGATTTCTGAAGACGGTCCTGAATCAATTCTACCCTACAGTTTCTACGCCAATATGGGGAAACTCAGTTCCAAAGGGATGGATCGCCGTTTCTTCAACCGCCTTGGTTCGAGTCAATTGGACCGGACGATTTGTTCAGTCGCCGGCGAGGTTGGCTACAATTACACGATGGGCGGACGTTTCGGAACAGACCCCGAAGAAATGACGGAAACGAAATTATTTGTTTTCTGGGGCATCAATGCCGTCAGTACCAATATGCACCAAATCATGATCGCGCAAAAAGCGAGAAAAAACGGTGCTAAAATCGTCGTCATTGACGTCCATAAAAACCAGACGGGACGCATGGCTGATTGGTTCATCCCGATTCTTCCCGGAACTGATGGAGCGCTTGCACTCGGAATCATGCATGTTCTTTATAAAGAAAAGCTGGTCAATCAAGCGTTTTTGGAACAGTATACAATCGGCTATGAAGAGCTCGAAGAACATGTATTGCACTACGACCCGCAAACGGTTTCCTCTATTACAGGTGTGCCAGAGGAAGATATCTATGAATTGGCGCGCATGTACGGGACCGTCTCTCCTTCGATGATTCGCATTGGCAATGGGCTGCAGCATCACGATAACGGTGGCATGATGGTCCGGACGATTTCCTGTTTGCCTGCTTTGACAGGGCAATGGGCATTGAAAGGCGGAGGTGCGCTCAAATCGAATTCCGACTATTTGACGCATAATACAGCCGCACTGGAACTTCCCGAACTTCAGGTAGTGCCAACGCGCAGATTCAATATGAATTTATTGGGACAAGCATTAATGGAGGAACAACAGCCGATTCGCTCATTGTATGTCTACAATAGCAACCCCGCCGTTGTCGCACCGGATGCCAATAAAGTACGGGATGGCTTAGCACGCGAAGATTTATTCACAGTTGTCCATGATTTGTTTTTGACGGACACGGCCTTGTACGCGGACATTGTTTTGCCAGCGACATCCGCTTTCGAAAACACGGACATCTATACGTCTTTCTGGCATCACTACATTCATTTGCAGGAACCCGTCATCGAAACTTACGGGGACAGTAAATCCAACCCGGACGTTTTCAGATTGCTGGCGCAAGCTATGGGCTTTGACGAGCAACCATTTCTAGATGACGACGCGGAAATGGTTGACCAAGCGTTAAGCCATCTGTCTAATCCTCATTTATCCGAAGTGTCGTATGCTGCCTTAAAGGAAAAACGCTATATGAAAGCAAGCGGTACCGGCGATTTCTTGAACAATTTAAAGACACCGAGTGGTAAAATTGAGTTGTATTCGGAACAAATGAAATCAGCAGGATTCCCGGCGCTCCCTACGTATATCCCGATTATTCAGGATTCCGATCATCCTTTACTTTATGTACCTGCAATTAACCATAACTTCATGAACACGATTTTTTCGAACAATGAAAAACATATCAAGCTTGAGAAAGCACCTAAGTTGTTCATGAACCGGCTAGATGCGGAAAGTCGGGGAATTGAAGACGGAGCGGCTGTCCGTATATGGAATGAGCGCGGGGAATGTGAGTTTACTGTTTCCGTCGGCGAGCAAGTTCTTCCTGGCGTTGTTGTCAGTCAAGGGATTTGGGGAGATAAGTCGGGTCAAAAACGCCTTGTGAATGCTTTGACGCCAGATCGGATTGCCGATATGGGCGGCGGTGCAACGTTCTTCTCCGGGCGGGTTGAGGTGGCGGGTTTATAACTAGATATGTTGAATTAAAGAACCCCACTGAATCCGCTATGACTACCCCTTTAGGGTGAACATTATTGAGAGAGAGTTGCGCGAAGCGGAGTGTGGATTGTAATTCGCTTGGCGCTTTGGGGATGCCTTTGCCGCGCCTGCGCTGGGGTGTCCCATTATTGAAAGTATTTGGGTGATGTATAGACCGAGATTATAATGTGATTACTATTTGATACTAATTTCATTGAAGATAGACGCACTATAGGGTACAGGTCTTATCCCCGCTAATGAAATGCGCTTTCCTCCACAGAGACCATCCAGCGAAGGCGCGACTTCGTGGTAGCCGAAGCGATAAGACTGAAAGTGGTCTTCTTTCTGGCTTATCGCGGGAGGCATCCACAAAGCGCAGAAGCGGTATTAGCGGGAACTCCAATTCTATCCATTGTATAGGGACTGTTGTTAAATGCTTTCTCTCGGTTTATGTACATTAGTCGATATCGCAACCTAAATAGTAGTGGATTAGAAGGAGTGCAGGTTTAATCCCCAATAACGAAATACGCTTTCTAACCTGGACCATCCAGCGAAGGCGCGCCTACGTGGTAGCCGAAGCGATAAGACTGAAAGTGGTTTCCTTTCTGGCTTATTGCGGGAGGCATCCACAAAGCGGCGAAGCGTTATTAGCAAGATTTCTGATTCATTCTATCTAAAAAAACGAGCCTCTTGGATACAACCCCAGGAGGCTCGTTTTGTTCTTATACTGACTCGACAACGCCCCATTGGTCGATGGCGCGTTTCAGAGGTTCTGATGTTTTTGCCGCTTCTTCGAGAGAAATTTGTTTGACACTTGCGTCAATCGCCGCCCGGAATGCTTTGGCACCTTGCGTCGGTCCGTCGGGATGGCCGAATATTCCGCCACCAGCATTGACGACAAGATTATCTCCAAAATCTTTCAGTAATTGTGGCACCATGCCTGGATGAATTCCAGCGGAAGGAACGGCAAATGTTTTTTCGAAGCCATTGTCTTCAATCAACGCTTCATTAATTGCCAACGCATCGAACCGCGAAATGGCGACATTGCCATATGGGCTTGGGAACAAGGATAGATCTCCACCGATTAGCCGCGTTAATTTCCCTACCAATAACGAGTAAGAGAATCCGCCACCCGCTTGTCCTGCTAGAACGCCCGATAATGCGGAATGCGCCACAATCGGCAAAGCGATATTGTTATTTTCACGCAACGTTTGAAGTGCATCTAGTCCATACGCATGGACGTTGAATAATAACGCATTCGCGCCGAGCGCTGCCGCCTGTTCCGCTTTGTCGTGAAGCTCATTCGTCCGCCCCGACAAGTTCACTGCATACAATGCCCGATTTCCGGTCTGTTCATAATGCCGATCGATAATGTCTTTTGCTGTTGTAATTCGCTTGTAAAACGGTGTTAATTCATTCTCAAAAAGAATTTCATCGTCTTTGATAAGATCGACACCGCCAGCTAGCAATTCTTCCAGTTGGCCGGAGAAAAAGGACAGATCCCTTCCCATGACTCCCTTGAAGATGGCTTTCAGCAATGGGCGATCCATGACATTCAACTGTTCACGAATTCCTTTTGTACCGAAGCGCGGACCTGGAAATTGTGCAAGCAATTGTTTGCCAAAATCCAAATCGATTAATTCATAGCCTTCAAAAAAGGATAGCTTGCCATAGACTGTCGTGAAAATCGCGGGAAGATCTGCCGAATAGTTAGCGGACGGATAAAAGATTTTTACCATATCCTTCACTTCCCCTTTTTCCACAGAAACGACTTCACCTTTATGGTGCTTCAGTTGCTGCTGTTCAAGATGCGGAATGTCTGTCCAAGACCCGATTGTGAGCCCGAGTGCATGTTGCTCCGCTATTTTTTCTTGCTCTAGATGTGTCGGAAATAGATAAGTGGCTGTAACTCCCATTAAAATTCCTCCTTGTGACTACTGTCGATGAACCAGCTCTCCAATTCTTCGAGAGAGCGTATTGTATTACGGTTAAGTATCAAATACTTCCCGAGCTCCAACACTTTTTTCCTTCTGGCCATACGTTTTTCTTCATCTTGTTCATAATTTAAATCGTCAATTTGGGCAATACCGATAGAGCGGCGGACCAATTCGCATCCTGCATACCCCAGCATATCGGTAAAGCTTTCGTCCATAACATGCGTCAGAAAACCGTCGAGTTGTGTATAAGGCTCATTGGATTCTTCTCTCCAAACTTGTGCGAATGTCTCTGTGTACGCATACCAGGTTTCCCGCGCTTGTTCATAGCGCTTCGTTTTAAATTCAGGGTGACCGATGCCATTCAACAGTAGGCTCGCGATAAAATGCCCCATGTCAAACCCGAACGGCCCAAAACAAGCAAACTCGGTATCGAAAACAACTGTTTTGTCTTGTCCCATAAATATGGCACCACTATGTAAGTCGCTATGAATGAGCGCATCTGCTTTTGTCATGAATTTACGTTTCAACTTCGCCACTTCCAGCTGTAAACGGTGGTCTTGACTCAGAAATAACACATCATTTTTCAAGCCTTCTTCAAAGAAATTGCTGTCATGCATATTGTAGGGACAATCGAAAGAGAGTTCTTCCGTCATTTCTCGCATGGCCGGATTTGCAAAAGAGGCATTCAACTCTTTCTTTAGTTTTGGATCTAGGTAGAAATCGGACGTATAAAAGCTCGTTTTCGCACTGAATACACCTATGTCTCTAGCAAATATGGCAGATTCCGTCCCATTATTCAAAGCTGTGCGCCCCATTTCCATCGGATGCATGTCTTCCATCACAACAATCGCCATGATTTCATCCAGATGGAGCACTTTCGGAACAGAACCGGGAATGATGTTATCGTATTCCTGTAATACTTTTGCTTCGAGAACGACCCGGTCGATCGGGATAGGCATTGACTCTCCTACAATCCTCGCGTAAGGTACAGCCTGCTTGAGTATCAAGCTCTTCTGTTCTCCCGTTAATCGATAAACATGATTGATCTTCCCATCACTTACTTCCGTCACAACAACTTGTTCTTGTTCACTAAAGAAGCCACGCTTTTTAACATACTTCACAATTTCATCGAATTCTAAGAATGCATAGGTTGCCAGTTCCTGATGACTACTTGATATATTCATGTTTTATCCTCCTTCTGCATCGTCTATGATGATAAAAAAACCCCTTCAGTTAAGAAGAGGTTTTTCACACAACTTCTTATCTTTCAGCATAAATGCTGTAAGAATTAGCACCGTGCTCAATTGAGTCGGTTGCCGGGCTTCATCGGGCTTTTCCCTCCGCCTGCTCCTGATAAGAGTATATTTATTATTTTTAATTACCATTAGATTCGCACAATGTTATATGAAATTATAGCATGACTTTTACCCATTGTCTATTTAATTGAAACCCATCAAATAGTTAAAACACTGACCACATATTGCATTTTCTAAACGTTTTGTAAATCAAGAGATTTAGTAATCTAAATTGTAGTATAATTAGTGAACGAATAAAATATGTGGAGGCTTTAACTAAAATGACTGAACATCCTAATGCGTTACTAAAAAGTGAAGTACTTTCAACAGTACAAGCAGAAGAATTTGATGTATTAATCATCGGGGGCGGCATTACGGGGGCTGGAATTGCCTTGGATGCTGCCAGCCGTGGCATGAAAACGGTGCTTGTGGAAATGCAGGATTTTGCTGCAGGGACGTCCAGCCGTTCTACAAAAATGATTCATGGCGGCTTGCGATACCTGAAAAACCTTGAAGTGAAGATCGTTGCGGAAACAGGCAAGGAACGGGCAGTTGTCTATGAAAATGGACCCCATGTGACGAAGCCCGAGTGGCTGCTTTTGCCGATTTATAAGGACGGATCAATGGGTAAATTCACTACCTCTATCGGTTTACGCGTCTATGATTTTTTGGCGGGCGTGAAAAAAGAAGAACGAAAAAGCATGTTGACCAGAGAAAGAGCGTTGCATGCGGAGCCTAAACTCAGGGCTGAAGGGTTACTTGGGGCTGGCCGTTTCGTTGAATACCGATCGGATGATGCCCGACTGACGATTGAAGTGATGAAAGAAGCTGTCAGTCAAGGCGCGACTGTATTCAATTATACAAAAGTGACCGATTTTATTTACAATGAAGGAAAAGTTGCAGGCGTAAGCGTAGTTGACCAATTGAGCGGCAAAACTAGTGAAATACGCGCAAAAACAATAGTGAACGCCGCCGGTCCATGGGTGGATACATTGAGGGAGAAAGACAACTCCTTGGATGCACGGGAAATTCGTTTGACGAAGGGCATTCATCTCGTTTTCGACCAAAGTGTATTCCCTTTGAATCAGATTGTTTACTTTGACACGCCAGATGGCCGGATGGTGTTGGCAATCCCACGGGACGGGAAAACGTACGTCGGGACGACAGACACTGACTACAAAGGGGATATGGTTCATCCCCGAATGACCGTAAGCGACCGCGATTATTTGATGGACGCAATCGCACTCAT
This sequence comes from Sporosarcina sp. P26b, assembly GCF_002743245.1. Classification (NCBI taxonomy): domain Bacteria; kingdom Bacillati; phylum Bacillota; class Bacilli; order Caryophanales; family Caryophanaceae; genus Sporosarcina; species Sporosarcina sp. P26b. Next base: position 3,800 of record NZ_PDYW01000022.1, on the reverse strand, counting down.
TTTTCCGAAGTTGACCATTTCAGCAAGTGATATTGAATCCAGCTGGGTTGGGTTACGGCCTTTGATCAATGAAAAGGGCAAAGGCGCATCCGAAGTTTCAAGGAAAGATGAGATTTGGGCGTCCGCTTCAGGCTTAATCACAATTGCTGGTGGCAAATTGACGGGCTATCGAAAAATGGCGGAAACGATTGTAGATGTCGTCGCATCAAAACTCAAAACAGATACAGGAACAATATTTTCTCCGTCCAGCACGAAGAATATGCCCATTTCGGGCGGACACGTCGGAGGTTCCCGAAACTTTGAAACGTTCATGTACCGGAAGATCAAACAAGGCGTACAGCTCGGATTGGACCAAGAAAGAGCGCAGTCCCTCGTGAAAAAGTATGGCTCAAATGTAGATATCCTTTTTGATTTAATACAGAAAAATGAGCAGGCGGCGCAAGATTCCGGACTGCCCCTCTACCTATATGCGCAAGTTCTTTACTCAATCACAGATGAATTCGTCCGTACACCCATCGACTTTTTTTGGCGACGTACGGGAGCATTACTGTTCGATATCCAATGGGTGAACGAGTGGAAAGTGCCCGTCCTTGAAATGATGAGTAAAGAGCTGGGTTGGAGTGACGAGCAGAAAGCAAGTTTCCACGCCGACCTTGGAAAACATTTGCATGATGCGACTGTTCCGGTTGAGAGGGAATAGTGTAAATAGGATTGATAAAAACAGCCATCTCCAGATGCATGCCGGAGATGGCTATTTTTAGGTCCATTTCACGGGCAGTCATTTTTTAACCGACAACGCAAACTTGGTTTTTTCCAGTCTCTTTTGCCTAACAGAGTACGATATCTGCGGAATTGAATAATTCCTTAAGATCCGACACTTTCCCTTTTGCGTTATCGACCAACCCAACACTTGCGGTGATTGAAACGAACTTTCCTTCGTATTCCACTTCTATACTTTTAATCGTTTCCGATAGCTGCTCGGCTTTCTTTTTCCCACCCTCAAGTGAAATGCCTTTCGGGATAACGACGAATTTGTCTCCACTAAATCGACCCATTAAGTCCGATTCTCTAAAAATCGTTGAGCAGTATTGACTAATCTGCTTCATAACAGCGTCACCCACTAGATGTCCGTATTCATCATTAATTTGCTTAAAGTTATCGATATCACATGCGATGCATATGATGCTTTCATTGTTCCAGGATGCTTTTTTAAGCCACTCATTTTTGGTACTTTCCAGATAGCAGCGATTGTATAATACTGTTAAATAGTCCATATTGGCTCTCTTTTCAATGGAGTAAACACCACGTTAAATTTCAAGCTTAAGTTCTACTAACCCCCTATGTTAGTTAGGACATAAGGATGATGAAACGACTACACAAGTTTATTTACACATTACAAAAGAAAAACAAAAAAAGGCCTCTCAAAAGTTTAGTCAACTAATGAGAAGCTCTCGAGCCTTATAATGATCAAAAATAAGTTTTAGGCATCAAAAATGATGATGCATGACACAAAACCCTAGTATGAAAGGGTTCCTTTCTTTCTTACATCATGCCGCCCATTCCACCCATACCGCCCATATCAGGCATTCCACCGCCACCTGCTGGTTCTGGTAGGTCTGCAACAACAGCTTCAGTAGTCAAGAACATTGCCGCTACAGATGCTGCGTTTTGTAGTGCGGAACGAGTTATAGAGCCGCTCATTCATAATTTTTTATAGGAATACCACTTCTCGACATTTCTTGAATAATTCTATTGTAAACCTATTGTAGCTTTTTGTGAAGTGTGTTTTATATCGATTAAAAGGTGGAAACATAATCCGCTCCACCTTCAAAATATATAAAGTCAATTTTTCTAATTACTATTTCATGTGAGCTCTTATTCTTAATAACTGTGCTATATTTAATAATAAAAGGAGGTAAATATGAATAATTTTTTTTCAAATTTTCATGAACTATTAATAGGTTTAGACTTGGACGTTATAATAACTTTTCTCGTTACATTATTGATGATTTTTTTTGGTTTATCATCTGATACTAGAGGGAAAAATTTTAAACTTAAATTTATTTCTATTCAATACCTATTACTTTTCTTAAGTTTAATATTCTTTAAAGACCATTTTATTATAGCTATAGTTATTTCACTTATAAGTTCTTTTGCCGGTGGAATTTCTTTCCTTAGTAGTAACCTTCATAGCGGCAATCATCTTACTGTCGAAAAAGAACTTCCAATAGTTTGGTTATTTTTATATTCAATCTTAGCTTGGCTTTCACTGATAAAGATGCATATATGGATATTAGCAATTTTCACAACATATATAGTCAGCTTCCTGTTAAGTAATGAAACAACATTGTCTCTATACCAATATAAAGAATGGATACTAATTATAATTATCCTTGTTTTTTTCTTTTTACATTATTTAAAAACTTTAGTGGATTATTTTGATTTCTATGACTTCAAATATTTTTATAATATATTAGAAATTGATTCTTTAAATCAAATAACAGAAGATAATATTGATTTAATTAGTTTTCTATGCTTTATGGAAGACAAAAACTTGTTATATAGAAAGGAAAGCCACGTTAGTTTGTTCGATATAGAAAACAGAAAGAAACCCACTTTTTTGAATGACATAAAACTAAATGATACAAAAGAAAATTGGTTTAAATCGTTTAAACATAAGTATGCTCGTGGTTATTCTACCCTTGAACAACAATTAAGCAGAAAAAATGTATTAAAACCCAATTCGTATAGATATTTCTTTCGGAGAAAATTTTTCATTGAATTTATTTACACTTACTTTTTTATAAAGGCTCTCTCGTATAGAGATTCTCGTATAGCATATAATAGGAGGAATAAAAGAAAAAGAATTGAAGTAAGACGAAACTATATTTGGAAATATAAATTGATTGTTTTAAACACCTATTTTATTAAAATTCTAAATCGTCCAGCTTCAAAAGAAGAAATATGTGAACAAATGGCAAAAAACTCAAGAGTAGACCATAGTCTATATAATTCTATTTATGATAAATTCGAGGGTTCTCAAGAACAAAAAGAATTGATTGCCAGAATAAACAATTTAAAAAATATTTACTTTTAGTTTCATCTCTTAAAAAAAGCCCAATAAGCAAATCATGCTTATTGGACTTTTTTAGATTAAACTCACTTTTTTTTCATAATCGATATATTCATTCATAATAGCGTCTGTGTATATAATTCCTTTTAAGTGTACCTCTCTTTGATTAATTTCATGAATTGTATCTAGTTGTATTTCGTCTGGAAATTTGGCTATTAAATCTAGTTTTTCAAAATGCAGATTATATTGATATAAATCCCCTCCCGTACTTACGGTTCCCCAATAATACCCTATTATTAATAGAATTCTTCCATCATCTAACCATGCAATATCTTTTACACTTTTATCGTCTTCCAAAGGTATTTTTAGCTTTTTGATATTGTCTAAGTCTGTAAGGTTTCCTATATAAACTTCACCTTGAAGTTCAAACTCATATGGTTTTATAAACATTACTTTATTATTATTAATTTTTAACTTAGCTGCCATCTCTTCTTTACATTTTTCATTACCTTTTTCATCAAATATCGTTATTACCCTTTGCTTTTCGTTGCATTTAATTTTCATTCTTCTATTCCCCCTTAACATATTAATTCTGGATCTATGTCAATATCCTGGACACAAAAATGTTAAGTCGTTGTCAGAAACGGCATCCATTCATGGATGGTCCTGTATCCAGCGAAACCAATCAAGAGAAAGCCCGCTCTTGACAGCTTTCGCTGGATACAGG
>NZ_PDYW01000021.1:0-42491 GCF_002743245.1 Sporosarcina sp. P26b | reverse complement strand
GAAGAGACTTCTTTACGAGCTGCCTACGTGGCTAAAATGGGGTACGGCCAATACGGATGTACAAAAGGATTCAGTTTTGGTACGAGGGCTTTACGATTACTGGAAGTGCTATATACAAAGAGCCTAGAGAGTACAACAGGGGTTCGGTGAAAATCGACACACTATTTTGATCATAAGGAGGAAATCAATTGATTCTTGATACTGAAGATAAACTAAACAAATTAATATTCGCTGAGACTGATCAAAGTGTTGTTGAAGCAAACAACTTCATAAACTTATTGCTCGAAGTTGCATTAAGCCCCTCTTCCATTTCTATTGAAGAAGGACTTTAATAAACATAAAAATTATGTATATGGGAGCTGGAGACTATAGAGAAAAAAGTAGTGGTTGGATACATCAGAGTCAGTACTGAAGATCAAAAGGAAAACTTTTCACTGGAATTTCAGTCTGAAAAAATAAAAGAATATTGCTTGGATAATGGTTTGAAATTAAAAGAAATATATGAAGAAGTAGGTTCTGGGACAAGTATGGAGAAACGTCCTCGCTTCACGGAAATGTTTAACACTGTATTAAATAGTACCGATATTACACATATTATTGTAGTCATGGACGATAGATTTGCTAGAAATCATAAGGACGCAGTAAACCTCGTAGAGATGTTAAGCACAAAACAGAAATATCTAATTTCAATTGCAGATAACATTAACACGGAGAATCCTGACCAATTGACGTTTTTCTACATGAAATCAGTATTCGCCGAAGCCAATCGCTCGAGAATTGTCTTCAATGTTGAATTTGGAATGCAGCAACGAGCGAAGAATGGTTTGTTCACAGGTGGACGTGTCACTGGTTATGATTCTATTAACAAGAGACTTAAAGTTAATGAACGGGAAAGCGAATTGGTTAAAGACATTTTTAATAGATACGTTAACTCGCAGTGGGGTTACAGAAAGATTGCACTTCATTTAAACCGATTACAACACAAAACTATTAATGGTGAAGAGTGGACAGTATTTGCTATAAGAAATATTTTGTCTAATCCAATTTATACAGGGAAAATCCTCTATAAAGACCATGTCTACCCGGGACGACATAAAGCCATCATCGCAGAAGACATGTGGGAAAAAGCCCAAAGTAGACTTCGAGACAATAACCTTAATAAGGTTATCAAAAATATTGGACTTCACTTTTTGTCAGGGATTATTAAATGTCCAGATTGTGAGGGATCAATGGTTCATCACAAACAAGGAAAATATGCTTACTACCAATGTTCTAATAATAAAAACGGGAAAAGTTGCTCTGCAAATTTGATACCAAAAGCCTATCTTGAGCAAAAGGTATTGGAACATTTACACGAAGTTATGAAATCTCCTACTCTGCAGTCTATTTTTGCTTGCAAGATAACTATGGAAATAAATTCGGAAATAGAGATATGCAAAGAAGCTATAGCAAATGGAAATAAAGAATTAAAATCATTTAATAAGAAGTTGTCCAAAACATACGACCTCTTCTATAAAGATGGTTCTGAATTCCATACAAGACAGATACATCAATTAGAAGCACTTATTCGAGCTTCTGAAGCACACGTAGTAAAAGAGACAGTACTATTGTCGTATCTTTTAAATCGTGACACAGAAAGCTTCACCCAAGATTTCTTTGATAACTTTGACGAAAGATTTAACTCTTGGGATAATAATACAAGGGTTAAACTAGTTCGCTCCCTGTTTGAAAAGATTGAGATAACCAAAGCAGATAAACCCAAAAATCGAAAAGTAAAAAGTATCATAACTTACTTCGATGTAGAGAATCTAGAAAATTTAGTAAAGCTCGAGCTATAATGTAGTCAGGACCCTATTTGGTCCTGACTACATTTTTTTATTTGGAGGGATATCTATGAAGACAATAAGGAATGTTTGTATCTATGCTCGTGTTTCAACAGAAGAACAAGCAACTGAAGGTTATAGTATTTCAGCACAATTGAATATTTTGAAGCAATACGCCCAGCTAAATGGTTGGCATGTAGTAAACGAGTATGTCGATGAAGGTATTAGTGGAAAATCAATACGAGGGCGTCCATCTTTAAATAGACTGATTGATAGTGTATCCCAAGGGAAATTTGATGCAGTTTTAGTATGGAAAATATCTCGACTTTCAAGAAATATGCTAGAAACATTACTCTTACTGGACCAATTTGAAAAAGAAAACGTCAAATTCATTTCCTACTCGGAAAATTTTGATAGCGGAACGCCGATTGGACGTCTAGTCATTCAGCTTATGGCTTCTATTGCGGAAATGGAACGCAACACTTTATCGGAGAATGTAAAATTGGGAATGAAGCAACGAGCTTTAGAAGGCTCATGGAATGGTGGTGTGATTTTTGGTTATGATTCATATGAAAAGGAGTTAGTCATTAACAATGACGAAGCAGAAGTTGTAAAGATGATTTTTGAAATGTATCAAGCAGGGAATGGACTTAAAGCACTTGCAAACAGCTTGAACAAAAGAGGATATCGAACAAAAAGAAATAAACACTTCTCTATTAATGGCATCGCTCAGATATTAGATAATCCAACTTATGTAGGCAAAATAAGATGGTTACAAGTAGAGGACTGGGATACTAAGAGAAGAAAAGGTAAGAATCTCAACCCTATACTAGTCGAGGGCAAACATGAAGCTATAATAGGTGACGAACTTTGGAGCCTTGTTGAATCTAGAAGAAAGAGTAGATCATTTAAACAGAGACAATCTAGCGAACCTTTTCTATTGAGTAGCATCTTACGCTGTCCTGATTGTGATCAAGGAATGGTTCCATCTACCACCACTTCTACTAAAAAAGATGGAACCAAGAAAAAGCATCGCTATTACGTTTGCTCCAACTTTCATAACAAAGGATCTTCTGCCTGTAAGTCAAACGGAATTAGAGCTTATGATACAGAAAATGCACTAATTGAAAGAATTCAGTTCTTCGTAAATAATGAAATCCAATTCAATTCAAAAATCATAGACTTAAATACAAACTCAGTACAATCCGTCACTAATTTGAAAAATGAAATGGTTAGTATTGAGAACAGACTAAGTGAGGTAAAGACACTTCAGACTAAGTATTTAGATGCATTTGAGCAAAGTCTATTTCCAATCTCCATTCTACAAGAGCGAATGCAGCAAGTAGAAGATGAGAAGATTCAGCTAGAACAAAAGAAAGATGAACTGGGCAGTCAGCTAGGCCCAATAGATACTAAAGCTATTCCCCCTGCAATAGTTCGTACTCTTTTGGAAAAGTTTTTAAAGGTGTATGAAGCCTCAACTAGAGATAAAAGAAAGCAACTACTACAGTTGCTCATTTCAACAACTTCAGTTAAACAACAGAAGGATTACCCTAGATCTATAAATGAAATTAACTTAGACTTTGATTTCACAGAAGTCAATTCATCAAAGACGTTCATTCTTATCCATCTATTGTATCGTGAAGATACTGGAGTTGATGTTCCTTCATCATTAGCTTCAAACACTAAAACCTCCTCATATCTGCAACTTTTTTTGCCTCTATTTATGGTACGGTTCCCCCTTAATAATCCGAAACCCTCGATAAATCTGCTCCACCAACACCAACTTCATCAACTGATGCGGAAATGTCATCTTAGAAAACGATAACTTCTCATTCGAACGCTGTAGCACACTACTATGTAAACCCAGTGATCCGCCAATAACAAAGACAATCTTACTTTTACCATACGTCATCAACGAATCAAGACTAGCTGCAAATTCCTCAGAAGTTTTCATTTTCCCGTCGATTGTTAGTGCAATGACATGCGCGTCTGGTGCAATTTTCGCCAGAATTCGATCGGCTTCTTTCTTTTTAACAATTTCCATGTCAGCATCACTTAGTGTTTCTGGTGCTTTTTCGTCCGCGACTTCAATTAATTGCATTTTTGCATAGCTATTTAGGCGTTTTGTATACTCTTCTATTCCTTGTTTCAAATACTTCTCTTTTAACTTACCCACGGTGACAATTGATATATTCACAGTTTATCCACTCACTCTCTAAAAGTTACCCACAATACTTATGCACATATCCACAGGTTAGTCTACATATTGTGTTCGATTATTTGTTCCCTACTACATGTGAAATTCTTTAATTAGTATACCACAACTTTGTGGATAACTTTTCAACCATTATTTGTTTTGAATAGAAAAATACTTTTCATTTCAAATATGCGAATGCTCTAACCTACTGTTCTGTAAGGCTTTAACACTTGTCACTTCAAATTTATTTACTATTTATTACACATTTTATTTTACACAATATTATGCACATTATTTTGATTTTATCCACAATTGGATAACTTCATAAAAAAATCAGGCATCGTAGCGCTTTTTCGCTAGATGCCTGATGTGGACGAGAAGTTGTTCACTATGTGGACAATGTATATTCTCTTAGAACGTATTTCCGTCTTTCAATACCATTTCCAAGTCCAGTTTCTTTCCATCTCGATAAACTGTAATCTTCAATGGATCACCAATTTCTTTTTTATTATACAAATACTTACGTAGACTGACCATATCCGTCACTTTCTCTTCATCCAGCTGAACGATTGTATCATACTTCTTCACTCCGGCTTGTATTGCCGATGAATTCGGCATGACATCTGTTACGACGACACCTTCCGTTACCTTTTCAGGTAAGTTCAATGTTTGTTGCTGTTGCTGAATAGGAATTTGTTGAAGATCAAGTAACGATACGCCCATTGTCGGTCGATTTACTTGTCCTGTTTCTTCTAAGTGTTCGATAATCGGTAATGCAATATTGATTGGAATAGCCAGTCCGATTCCCTCTACTGTTGCCTCAGAGATTTTCATGGAGTTAATCCCGATCAATTGACCTGCCATATTAATTAAAGCGCCACCCGAGTTCCCTGGGTTGATCGCTGCATCTGTCTGCAAGACGTCTGCTTGCCAATCAACGTTTCCATCCTTGTTGAGATCCATTGGAATGGATCGATCTTTACCAGAAATTACGCCAACCGTGACGGATCCCGCAAAGCCAAGTCCTAATGGATTACCGATCGCAATAACTGATTCCCCACGTTTTAACGCATCGGAATCACCGAATTCTATTACTGTATCAACATGTTCTGCATCAATTTCGACAACCGCTAAATCTGTCCACAGATCACTGCCAATTAACTTTCCTTCAACCTTTGTCCCGTCATCAAAACTAATTTCGAGTTGTTCGGAATTCTCTACGACGTGGTGATTGGTGACGATATATGCTTTGTCACCTTCTTTTTTATACAGCACACCAGAACCCGATCCAGCTTCTTGAGTAGACGTTGTGGAAGACCAGAAGTCTTGGACCGTCTGGATATTTGTAATACCAACGACAGCATTTGCAACGTCACCTACAACATCCGTAACTTCGCTTGAGATGTCCATTGATACTTGGGCGTGTTCCGAGTTGCTTTTGACTTCCGTTGTTTTAGACGTAGCAACATCACTAGTACTTGATGAGTCAGTTGCGTACATCATGACCGAAAATACGATGACTCCACCCAATAAGGCACCGAGTAAAGCTGGCCAAAAACTGCCTCTACGTTTTGGTTCGCGTTTCGTTTCAACCGGTGGAATAGGCTGTTGCCGTTCCATTTCTTCTCTTCCTTCTTCTCTTCCTTCTTCTCTTCTTTCATCGTCCATTCGCATTTCCTCCTTATCAGAAAGTATTCCTACACGTACTGTACCCCAATGACTATCTGAAAATGCAAAAAGCCTCACTAATTTAGCAAGGCTTTTCGCATTTTCATTAGACTAGCACGAGTTCCGTGGATTCTGATGCATCCGTATCATGCAAGTGGACAAATTCCCCTGCACGAATGCCGCAGTCTTCAAGGGTCTGTGCTACGCTCATGCGCGCCAAGTCTTTCATATTGTTATCCAAGCTAAGATGGGCTAAATAAATATGCGCTTCTTTTTGAGCAACCACTTCACTCATTGCAACGGCTGCATCTTCATTTGATACGTGGCCCACGTCACTTAAAATACGACGCTTGATCGACCATGGGTAACGTCCCATCTGTAGCATACTGACATCGTGATTGCTTTCGAATACAAAGCTGTCAGCGCCTTGGATGTGGCCTTTCATACGATCGCTAACGTAGCCTGTGTCGGTGATGATTGCCAGTTTACGATCGCCTTCATTGAACGTATAGAACATCGGGTCTGCTGCGTCATGGGATACAGCAAATGACTGGATATCCAGTGAACCAAATGTTTTCACCGTTTCCATGTCGAAATGGAAACGCTGATCAACAGGAATCTCTCCTACTAGTCCGTCCATCGCCTGCCATGTTTTTGCGTTGGCATAGATGGGTGTTTTATACTTCCGGGCAAGTACGCCAATTCCTTTAATATGATCACTGTGTTCATGTGTGACGAAAATGCCGTCAATATGTTTCATCGAGCGATTGATCGATCCGAGCAAACCTTCAATTTTCTTACCGCTCATGCCGGCATCTACGAGAAAAGCGTGCTCATCTGTCTCTATATATAACGAGTTGCCTGTACTGCCACTCGCCAAAATGCTAAATCGCATGTAGAAAACTCCTATTCTATTTGTTCTTCTAACATATCCGATTGGAACTCGATGACTTTTCCTTCAATCGCATTGACGAAGTGCTGTTCAATAGTTCCATCCTTCAATTTTACCTGAACATTCCACGTTGGTGCAAATACTTGCGTTTCCGTGAGCTGAACAAGTGTCGAATAACCTGACTTGACTTGCATAACAGTGGAATCTGGCTTCAATAAACTACGTGTAACAAGCGAAGAAACCGCATCATCTTGTGATAGTAAATCCTTTTTCTGATTAAAACTTGAGAACTCGTCGAGCATGCGCTGTTCGTAATGTGTAACTTTGCCATCCTTGTCCCAGTGCATGATGAGCATGGCGTTGGGACTGTAAAAGATCGTTTCATTCTTGACTTGTTGGAAGAATACAGCATTCTGGTCTTCTTCATCTATATCCCAGAGCACGTAATCTTCACCTTTGAGCACGTACTTCGCCAAGAACTCCTCAAATCCATATTCGCCTTTGTCATCGATCACCTTAACAGACTTTTTCATATGGGACAGTAACCGCGATTCTTCGACTAAGACGATCGATTGATTCGTTAATTTCTTCAAATCATCATTTGAGAATGTTACGACATGCGCAGATAGATACGATACTTCTTTTTTAGTAAATGGGATTGGTTCGTACGTAATATTTTCCAACCTCAAAGTATCTTCGACGGAAGTTTTACTGAGAACCTGCATATTTCCCACATCTAATTGCCGATCTAGATAGAGCCAATACAAGAAGACGTTCAGAATGGAAAAGACAATGATAAAAATGGTTTTAGTTCTATTCCAATCCAATCATGCCACCCCCTTGCGATTCTTCCGGAGCGAAGCGTAACCAGTTATCTTTAATCAGGTAATACCAGCAAGGTTCTAAAACAATCAATTCTTGCTCGACGTCTTGGATCATATAATAGCCCGGTGTGATTTCTTCAATTAGGTCAAAATCTACCTCTTGCGATTCACGCAATGCTTCCGCTACTTCCACTCCTGAAGGCAATTCGTTCTGTTTCGACTCGATTTTCAAGTCCAATTTGTAATAAGGTCGGATATATTTGAACACACGGCCATTTCCCCATGTTTCCGTAATTTCATTTGTGCCGGATTGATCGCTAAAAACAGGTAAGCCATCGACATATAGCTGGAACCGGACGTAACGAGATATCGGATTCATATAGGCATATCGAAATTCATCCGTCCAACCACCATGCTCATTAATGAAATCTATTGTATTCAATAGCAATTCAGATGGTATCGCAATTTCCTGACTTTCTACAGCAGGCATGACATAATTCAATCTTTTAATTTCAGTGTCGATATTCAAGAATGCATGATCATCTCCATACTCTTCATGCGTTGCATCGACTTGATTACGCCGAACTGCATTATTAGATTCACTGAACAAAGCATCGCGGAATTTATTTGGATTGATTTCTTCCTGAATATACGTATTGCGCGCAATCGTCACAGGATCATTCGGTACAGCTAGAAATGGTGCATTGCCACGGTCAATTTCTGCATATTCATCAAATGATTGGCCTACATCTATTACATTACGTAGAAAGTTTGTTTTATTCGGCAGCGTCACTTGTATCTTATAATGCAGACCACTTACCTCACTTAACAAGTGAACGACTGGCGCTTGCGTAGATTGACTCCAGTCGACCACTAGACGATTAAAGGTGGCTTCAGGGATATTGGCGTCATCAACTAGCAATACATTGTCATAGACGAGCATGGGTACTTCACCTGGAAAGTAAAGTGTCATTTGACTAGGTTGACGAAGGATTTGTGCAATCTCAAACTTATTCATTTTTTGACTTACCAATTGTAGTTCAGACAATTCCCATGAATTAATTTCATTCAGAATGGTATCCATCTTTTCTACGTCCACAGAGCCCAATACCTGATCTTTTAAATTGGTAATCATTTTATACGGTTTAATAATCTCATCAATCGTTTTCTTTTCGGAAATGGAAATATCAACAGTCTGCACTTGTTCCATCGGTTCATAATTCGGCGAATAATTCCAGACTGCAATAGTGAACAACACGCTCAGCGAGACGAGCAACAGTAATACAATGGATTTAATTGGTTCAATATACTTCAATCCCACTCACCATCCTCTTGTTGTTCAAATGGAAGCTTGAAGAAGATGGTTGTCCCTTTCCCTTCTTCACTCTGCGCCCAAATCTCTCCTTTATGCGCTACAATCATTTCCTTAGCGATTGCAAGACCGAGACCGGTTCCGCCAAGTGCACGTGATCGCGCACGATCGGCACGATAAAATCGGTCAAAAATTCGATTGACATTAGATTTTGGAATACCCATTCCATCATCTGAAATCATCACTTTAATATAATCGCCCGAGACGGTTACACCGAAGCGTACTTCGCCGCCATCTGGTGAATATTTCAAGGCATTAGAAATAATGTTGTCTAATACTTGTGTTAATTTATCTGTATCAATCTCCACAAATAAACTACTTGAATACAGATTTCGTGTGAATCGGACATTTTGCGACTTCGAGAATTCAAAACGCTCTATAACCGCATTAAAGAATCGGTTAAATTCTACCCACTCTTTATTCAATTCGTATTCTTTACTATCCATACGTGATAGTTTCAACAAGTCATTGACGAGACGGATCATTCGCTCCGTTTCATTTTGCGTGACACGTAAGAAGTTCGGCGCAATTTCTTCGTTGCGCCAAGCACCTTCCGCTAATGCGTCCAGATAACTTCGCATGGTTGTGAGCGGTGTGCGTAATTCATGAGAAACGTTCGATACAAATTCACGACGTTCCATATCAATCTTTTCTTGCTCTGTATTGTCATGCAATACAATGATCAAGCCGTTGACGAACCCTGTTTCACGCTGCGTGACGGAGATTGTCGCACGCAAAATATACGCTTGGTCTTCTGTACTGAAGTCGAGTGGAATGGATTCTTTCATTTGAATTAATTCTTCAAATGTATATTCCTCATCAATACCTAGAATACTGGCGATTGGTCGATTAATCACAAGATCGTTCGTCACACCAAGCATTTGAAGGGCAGAGTCGTTAATCAGGCTCACCCGTCCTTTACGATCGGTTGAAATGACTCCGTCTGTCATATTCTCCAGAACAGATGCCAACTTCCGCCTTTCGCTCTCAGTGGTGGATTGCGATTCTTGCAGCTGGTTAGTTAAGTGATTAAATGCGATGGCCAGCTGACCCATCTCATCCGTTCCATACACTTTAACCTTTCGGGTGAAGTTCCCTTTCGCCATTGCCTGTGCTTGTCGCCGCATATCTGAAATAGGTCGGGTGAATGCTCTTGCAATGAAGATCCCTACTATAATCGTAATGATGAGAGAAACGGCTGCTGATCCCGCCAATATTCGATTGATTTCTTCAATTTGCTTGAAGACTGATTCGATATTGGCTTCTACATAGAGTGATCCTATAATTTCATTGCCATTTTCAATCGGTTGGGCTAACGAAAGTACACGATTATGTGACTTGGGATCAAGCGTGATGATGTCTTTTATACTCCCTGATGTAATGGACTTACGCACATTATCATTCGTTGAATGTTGGCCAACTTTCATCTGATTTTCGTATGCAGTTGTAGCTAAAATTCGATATTTGGAGTTGATGACACGTATTTCAATAATATCGTCTGAAGTGAATTCGACTAACACATCTTTTAAACTTTGTTCAAGTGTGACATCGTTATCATTCCGCTTTTTTATGAGTTCTTCTTTTACACTGAACTCGACTAAATTCATCCGGTCTACAATCGAATTTGTAAAATTATCTTTTAGTGTTTGTTCCAGTTCACGAGCAAAATATAACCCAATAATCTGCATAGACACAAGAATAAGCAAGACGTAGATCAAGACAAATTTGACTTGAATCGATCGAAAAAAACCTACCTTATGCATAGTGGTTTACTCCTGTTCCGGGTCGCGTAAGTAATAGCCTACACCGCGTCTTGTAACAATCCAGCTTGGATGGCTTGGTGTATCTTCAATCTTTTCACGAAGGCGTCGAATCGTTACATCAACGGTTCGTACATCACCGAAGTAATCATAGCCCCATACAGTTTGTAGTAAGTGTTCACGTGTCATTACCTGACCGATATGTTTTGCCAAGTAATACAGTAATTCAAATTCACGATGCGTTAGTTCAATTGTAGTACCACGCTTTTGAACGAAGTATGCGTCCGGTTGGATGACCAGTTGTCCTACAGTGATATCATTCGTTTCTTCTTCCTGGTCCTCTGCGATCGTTCTTGCATGACGACGCAAATTAGCCTTAACACGAGCAATTAATTCTCTTGTTCCGAACGGCTTGGTTACATAATCGTCTGCGCCTAGCTCAAGCCCTAAAACCTTATCAATTTCCGAGTCCTTTGCAGTCAGCATGATGATAGGGAAATCATGTTTTTTTCGTACTTCTCTACACACCTCCATGCCGTCGCGTTTAGGCAGCATGATATCTAGAAGCATAAGGTCTGGCTGGATTTCTTCTACGCGATTAATGGCATCTTCACCGTCATATGCACAAAAGACGTTGAAGCCCTCCTTTTTCAGATTGAATTCTATAATGTCTGCGATGGGTTTTTCATCGTCTACGATAAATATTGTTTTATTTTGCATGATTTTTTCCTTTCTAGCCATAATTGGCAATGAATTTTGGACGTTGTACACTTATACGGCACAACGAACACTTAACGATCTTTTCTATGGGTACAACCTTATTCTAAAGCTGAAATATATCATTCCATATCCTTTAACTCTATCATGATTTGTGTGAATTCGCACTTTTTCAGATAGGGGTGGCTAGCTTGGAACGATGAAAAAACAGCACGCTCTTTCTACAGTCGTAGAAGAAGAGCGTGCTGTTTTATTCGTAAGACGGAGGTGATTCATGCTGACTCCAGTCAATATTAAGAAATTTATTGTATTCCTTTGCAAATGCCAAGGTAACAGTACCAGTTGGGCCGTTACGTTGCTTGGCAATAATGATTTCAATCATGTTTTGCATTTCAGTTTCTTTGTCATAGTAGTCTTCCCGGTAGAGGAAGGAGACGATATCGGCATCTTGCTCAATACTTCCAGATTCCCGAAGATCGGACATCATAGGGCGCTTATCTTGGCGTTGCTCTACTCCCCGTGATAGCTGAGATAGTGCGATGACTGGAATTTTCAATTCCCGCGCCAAGGCTTTCAGTGAACGGGAGATCTCAGATACTTCTTGCTGACGGTTATCACTGCCACGTCCGCTTCCCATGATCAGCTGCAAGTAGTCGATCATGATCATACCTAGACCGTGTTCTTGTTGAAGTCGTCTGCATTTTGAACGTATTTCATTGATACGGATACCTGGGCTGTCATCAATGAAAATTCCTGCATTGGATAACGATCCCATCGCCATAGTCAGCTTGCGCCAGTCATCGGCTTCAAGATTCCCCGTACGAAGCACTTGCGCATCTATGTTTCCTTCTGCACAGAGCATACGCATAACGAGCTGTTCCGCTCCCATCTCGAGACTAAAAATCGCAACATTTTCATCTGTCTTGGTTGCCACGTTTTGCGCCACGTTCAACGCAAACGCAGTCTTACCGACGGAAGGACGAGCCGCCACGATGATCAAGTCATTACGTTGGAAGCCTGCTGTAATCTTATCCAAGTCACGGAATCCGGTTGGAATACCCGTTACATCACCTTTACGTGTATGCAATAATTCAATATTGTCATACGTCTCTACTAGTACATCTTTAATATGACGGAAGTCACCTGCGTTTTTTCGATTGGATACTTCCATCATTTTCTTCTCGGCTTCACCAAGTAAGGCTTCTACTTCGTCTTCCCGGGTGTAGCCATCTTCCACAATATCAGTTGCAACGCGAATCAATCTGCGCAACAAAGCTTTTTCTTCCACAATGTTTGCATAATAGACAATGTTTGCTGCAGTCGGAACCGCGTTGGCAAGCTCTGTAATATATGAAATGCCCCCGACGTCTTCGAGCTCATTTTTCACTTTGAGCTCTTCGGCGATTGTCACCAAATCGACTGGTTGACCTCTGTCGTTCAATACAAGCATGGTTTCGAAAATCTTTTTATGCGCGATCCGATAAAAGTCTTCCGGCAACAATATTTCAGATGCGGTAATCAGTGCCTGTGGCTCTAAAAATATTGCCCCAAGAACCGACTGCTCTGCTTCGTTGTTATGCGGAGGTGTGCGCTCGATCATCTGGTTCAAGCTATTATCTCCTTATCATTCTTCTGTAACATGCACTTTAAGTGTAGCTGTTACATCAGGGTGCAATTTGATCGGAACATTTGTAAAGCCAAGTGCACGGATTGGCTCAGGTAATTCCATCTTACGGCGGTCAACTTTAATTTTGTTTTGCTTTTCCAACGCTTGTCCAATTTGTTTGGACGTAATAGAACCAAATAGACGACCGTCTTCGCCAGTTTTTGCCTGTAGCTCTACAGTCAGCTTTTCAACTTGCTCTTTTAATTCTTTAGCTTCTGCCAACTCTGCAGCTGCATCTTTCTTCTGACGTTCCTTCTGGCCTTGCAACTTACTTAAATTACCTGGCGTTGCTTCAACCGCTACATTATTTTTCAATAAAAAGTTTTGTGCGTAGCCTGTTGAAACCTCTTTCACTTCACCTTTTTTACCTTTTCCTTTAACGTCCTTCAAAAAAATAACTTTCATCATTCATTTCCCCTCTCTACGTATTGATCTAGTGTATTCTTTAACAGAATTATGGCTTCATCTATTGTCTCTACACCTAATTGGCAGGCCGCGTTTGTTAAGTGACCGCCACCACCCATGTCTTCCATTATGACTTGAACATTCAACTCACCTAATGAGCGGGCACTGATACCAATTTTCCCGTCATCACGCTTCGCGACAACAAAGGATGCTGAGATGCCTTGCATCGTTAGGAGTATATCTGCCGTTTGAGCAATCAATACGGAACTATGCACAACGTCCTCTTGCCCTTTCGCAATCGCAATATCTCCATTCCCTGCAAATTCAACAGTCTCAATCAGTTTTGAACGTTCAATATATGTCGTGATATCTTCTTTCAGTAGACGTTGCACTAGTATCGTGTCTGCGCCATGCGTTCGCAAATAGGAAGCAGCTTCGAATGTCCTAGCACCTGTTCTAAGTGTGAAGCTTTTCGTATCCACCACAATCCCTGCAAGCATGGCAGTGGATTCCAGCATCGTCAATTTTTCATTTTTCGGCTGATACTCGAGCAATTCAGTCACAAGTTCTGCCGTAGAAGACGCGTACGGCTCCATATAGACGAGCACAGTATTATTGATAAACTCTTCACCGCGTCGATGATGGTCGATCAATACGACTTTCTGCGCCTTCTCCAGTACACGTTCTTCAATAACCATGCTTGGCTTATGCGTATCGACTATAACGACTAACGAACGCTCTGTCATCAATTCCAATGCTTCTTCAGGCATTAACATATGATCATATAGTTCTTCATCTTGCTGTACCTCATCCATCAGACGACTGACGCTAGCATCGAGCTGGTCAAAATTAACAACAACATATCCTTCTACACCGTTCATACGCGCCATCTTACGTACACCAATCGATGCACCAATGGCATCCATGTCCGGCATCTTATGACCCATAACAAAGACGCGGTCACTATCCTGGATTAAATCACGTAACGCATGTGAGATAACGCGTGCACGCACACGCGTACGTTTTTCTACTGGGTTTGTTTTACCCCCATAGAATTTCAGTTTTCCGTCATGGTGCTTAATTGCTACTTGGTCTCCGCCACGTCCTAGAACCAAGTCAAGACTCGACTGTGCCAGCTCACCAAGCTCTGTAAGCGACGTTGTTCCTGTACCTACCCCAATACTCATCGTAAGAGGTACGCTATGTTTAGACGTGTTCTCACGAATCGTATCAAGCAATGCAAACTTGGTTCTTTCTAATTGTTCAAGCGTCCCTTCGTTAAACACTGCTAAAAAGCGTTCAGATGATATTCGTTTAACAAATACTCCATACTCATCCGCCCATTGGTTAACTAAAGACGTAACAAGGGAATTCATCTGGCTTCGTGTTTGATCATCCATCGTCTGAGATAGTTCATCATAGTTATCAACCAATAGAATTCCAATTGTCGTTCTATCAGCATAATAAAGGGATTGAATCTTCACGCGCTCCGTTACGTCAAATAGATAGAGTAGCTTTTCTTCGGGCTTAAAGTACACACGATATGAGCGATCATTTAATACGATAACGTCTTGCTCACTGTCTTCTTTAATTACTTGACGGAATGATTCGTTCATCTCGTAAAGTTGTGATCCAATCCAAGTTTTGTCTGGATAGATAGAGTTTATAAATGGGTTGACCCATTCAATTAATTGCTTATCATTGAGCAAGATAATCCCAATGGGTAATTCCAGTAACGCTTCTTCCCCTACCTTTTTCATTCGATAGGATAGGGTCTCTATATACTTCTCGGTTTCCAGATAGCTATCATTCTCTACTTTCCAGGCAACTCCAAGTGCGAGCGCATAGGCGAGCGCAAAAAATAGGCCAACCCAAAAGTTCAATAGCATCAGGAGTACAGAACCTACTCCCCCAAGCAGTGATAAGATGGCTAGTGGGATCCGTATCGCTCGTTTTTTATAAAATATATTCACTGTCTCATCTCCTACGCTCTCTTGTCTTTATCTATCCATGTACGAATGTTAATGGCGATATCCAAAACACCTAGCATAACGGTGAAGGGACTGAGGAACATGGCAAATAATGTAGCTAGCACATTGACGATCAATGGAAGCTTCATCTTGCGCAATGCATAATAAATCAGCGCCAAACCTTGTAAGAAGAATAAGAATCTAAAGATGAGAATGGCATTTGCCTCCATTAGATAAAATGTCGTCCCTTGTTCCGGTTGCGATAAGATGGAAACCAATAGCAACACTAGATAGGCTACTACCGTTGCAAATGGTAGGCGCATGTTAAGGAAAGAGGCAAATTTAGGAACTTCAAAACGTAAGCGTTTCGCTACCGCTAAGATGGGCATGATAAACATATAGGCCACCACGAAGGTAGATAAAATAAACAGCGAAGGCACAATGGTTTGATAATACGTAAACGCCTCTGCCACAGTCCGTTCCATATCCTTCGTTGAACTTCCCATTCCAGAGAGTATTACAAACGCTTCTTTCTGTATAGCTTCAAATTGTTGTAGCAACTGTTCGATCGGATTAATTTTCATGAACCAGACAGTACCGAGATACAATAAGCTTAGTGAGATGAGCAACGTGACGCCTGTTGCCATAAATACATAAAGCTTTGTCTTGCCTGTCCGTACAGTATCTCCAATTATGAATCCAACTGCGCTCAATACAATTGCCGCTGGAATGGAAAGTAATCCGCCAATCAATAATGTGATAAGCCATGTACACACAGCAACCATCAGCGTGGAGACTCGGTCATAACGCAAACGATAAATCGTAATGGGCAATGGAACTAGCAATATTGTCAATAACCCAAGTAATGGCACGTACAAAGTCATTGCCAGTAATATAGCGAAGAGTGCTACCATCATCGCACCATACGTAATTCTACTTGCTTGATCTTGCATATTTACGCCTCAATTCATTCATTGCTTCTTTTGCCACCAATCAGTAATTAGGAGACAAAGTGTTACATTCCTTAATTCATATAAAGCTACATTCATCCTTCTAATTGTATCACGATTCGATGTGAAATCAAAAATACAGGCAGTTGTCGTTTCCAGCAAATTGGATATGTAGTGAATAATCTACTATTGCATTTTGTATAAATAAAAAACCACCACTGACTGAGTAACTCAGTCAGTGGTGGTTTATATATTACCGCTCTTCAGATACGAACGGAAGAAGTGCCATAATGCGTGCACGTTTGATTGCTACCGTCAATTTACGTTGGTATTTAGCGCTTGTACCAGTAACTCGACGAGGCAACATCTTTCCGCGCTCAGAGATAAACTTCTTCAACAAATCTACATCTTTATAGTCGATGTGTGTGATGTGGTTAGAAGTAAAGTAGCAAACCTTACGGCGTTTGCGACCTCCACGACGTGGTGCCATAATTGTTGTCCTCCTTCCTATTTACGTTATCAAGTGAACCGTTCTATCAGAATGGCAAGTCGTCATCCGTTACTTCAATCGGACCGCCGCCTGGTTGGAATGGATCATTATCGACACGTGTCATATTTTGCTGATTCGGTTGGTAGGATTGCTGGTTATTGTATCCTTGTCCCTGGTCTTGAGAAGGTGCATTATACGAAGGTGCTCCACCACCATAAGATGGTGTCTGCTGCCGTTCTGTATTAGAACTCTTCGGCTCCAGGAATTGAGTACTGTCCGCAACAACTTCTGTCGTGTAAACGCGCTTACCGTCTTGACCTTCGAAGCTGCCCGTCTGTATACGGCCATCCACTCCAGCTAGACTTCCTTTTCGTAAGTAATTCGCGATATTTTCAGCCTGTTTACGCCAAGCAACACATGTGATGAAATCGGCTTCTCGCTCTCCTTGCGCGTTAGCGAACGCACGGTTCACTGCAAGTGTGAAACGAGTTACAGCGATTCCAGTCTGTGTATACTTCAGCTCAGGATCTTTTGTTAATCGACCAACTAAAACGACACGGTTTATCATTCAGAATCAAACCTCCCTCATCATAGATTTTTAAATTTTATATCAGATTACGCATCTACACGAATTGTCATATGACGAATGATACCTTCGTTGATGTTCGCTAGACGTGTAAATTCATCGATTGCTTCAGCACCAGCGTTAGCAGTTACTAATTGGTAGTAACCTTCACGTAAGTCGTCGATTTCGTAAGCAAGACGACGCTTGCCCCACTCTTTCGACTCGATGATTTCCGCTCCGTTTGAAGTTAGGACAGTATCAAAACGTTCAATCAACGCTTTTTTCGCGTCCTCTTCAAGAGTTGGGCGCATAATGTACATAATTTCGTACTTTCTCATCAATAGTCACCTCCTTATGGACTTGGGCCCTACTTTTACAAGTGGGCAAGGAGTAAGTAAATTTAATATTACTCACATCAGTACATGTTATCACAACGTAATTGAAATATCAACCCCCGATATACTATACTGAATGGAATAAGGAGTGATTTCATATGGAAGAACAACAGCCTGTGATTGTCGAGCTCGATTTACAGAAAATAGCGAAGCAAAGTCTTTGGCTCACTTTACTACCGCTCATAGGACTAGTATTAATTCGCAGTCTGCTACAAGGTGAAGTCTCTTTGACATTTTCAGTATGGTATGTTGTCTATGCTTTGATTGGATATATTTTATTAATTATTATACATGAGTTTTTTCATTTGCTAGGTTTCCGTATTTTTTGTAATGTGCCATGGAAGAACATGGCGTATGGTGTCAATTTGAAGATGGGTGTTGCGTACGCTACTGCAGATCAGTTGATGGACAATAAAGGTATTCGCAAAGCGTTATTATTACCATTTTGGATGACAGGTGTGTTGCCTGCTGTTCTGGCGTTGTACTTTAATGATGGCGTGCTGTTGCTGTTAGGTGCGATGCTAATCGGCGGAGCTGCCGGAGATTTTGCTATGTATAAGGAGTTAAAGAAGTTTCCGGATGATGCACTAGTGAAGGATGATCCCGAGTTGCCTAAGTTATATGTTTATCCAGCTCAATAAAGTGAAGAAGCTGGCAGTAGGAGGGAAGCGGCCCAAGATTGTGCCCCCGAAAAGCGTACGCTGGCTAGTGTTGCAATCCCCTCGTACTCACTAATTAACTTTCTACTACTTACCTCCGTAATTCTTAAACTTTGCTAACTCCAAACCAATAAAAAGGCTGATTCTCACGGGGAGAATCAGCCTTTTTGTATTATACGTTAAAGCGGAACAGCATAACGTCGCCGTCTTTAACGATGTATTCTTTACCTTCCAAACGAACCTTGCCGGCTTCTTTAGCCGCTGTCATGGAACCGTGCTCCACTAAGTCGTCGTATGCTACCGTCTCTGCACGGATAAATCCGCGTTCAAAGTCGGTATGGATTACGCCAGCACACTGTGGTGCTTTCATGCCTTTGCGGAATGTCCATGCACGAACTTCCTGCACGCCTGCCGTGAAGTATGTTGCAAAGCCAAGTAAGTTATACGTCGCTTTAATCAACTGATCAAGACCTGATTCCTTGATACCTAACTCTTCAAGGAACATTTCCTTCTCGTCATCTTCAAGCTCAGCCATCTCTTCTTCGATCTTCGCACATACTACGATTACTTCTGCATTGTCCTTCTCTGCAAAGTCACGAACTTGTTGTACATATGGGTTATTATCTGCATCTGCAATTTCATCTTCTGAAACGTTTGCAACATACAACATCGGTTTGATCGTCAACAAGTGCATGCCTTTAACGACTTGAAGCTCATCATCAGTTAATTCAACGGAACGAGCTGCCATTGCATTTTCAAATGCATCACGTAATTTCAGTAGAATTGGCTCTTCTACCATCGCTTCTTTGTCTTTTTGCTTCGCCATTTTGGAAACACGCGCCAAACGCTTATCTACGCTTTCCATATCCGCTAGAATCAATTCTAGGTTAATGACTTCGATATCATCGATTGGACTTACTTTTCCTGATACGTGCGTGATGTTTTCATCCACGAAACAACGGACAACCTGACAAATTGCATCTACTTCACGAATATGTGATAGGAACTTGTTACCGAGTCCTTCACCTTTACTTGCGCCTTCTACGATTCCTGCAATATCCGTAAATTCGAATGCAGTCGGCACCGTCTTTTTTGGTGTGACAAGCTCAGTCAATTTATCCAAACGCTCATCTGGCACCTCAACGATTCCTACGTTCGGATCAATCGTACAGAACGGATAGTTCGCTGCCTCTGCTCCTGCCTTTGTTATTGCATTAAATAAAGTGGATTTCCCAACGTTCGGAAGACCTACAATCCCAGCTGTTAACGCCATTATTCCCACACCTTTCTTATCTATCCAAAGCTTACATTATTCGTTAGTCAACCATTTCATTATAAGGACAATGCGTGAGATTGTCCATGTGCTGTCACGACTCGTTCTTTAGCAGAACCTTTTTCATCTTTTTGGCGAATTCATTACGCGGTATCATGACGCTGTGTCCGCATCCTTCACATTTAATCCGAATATCCGCGCCCATCCGAATAATCTTCCATGCATTCGTTCCACATGGATGTTGTTTTTTCATCTCCACCACGTCATGCAAATTAAACTCTTTGTCCGCCATCATATGAATCCCCTTCCTTTTGTTCATCACGGATCACCATTTTTGGATAAGGAATTTTAATTCCATTCTCATCCATAAACTTCTTCAAGTCTTGACGAAGTTTGCGACCTACGCTGAAATTGGCTACCGGCTCCGTTTCTGCAGCTATACGCAAAAGGATTCTGGACGGTTCCATACTTTGTACGCCCAATACTTCCGGAACTCCAATCACTTCTGAATAACGATCTTTCGGCAATCGTTTCAAGAATTCCTTGATTAATTCCTCTGCGCGATCAATATCCGTTTCATAGGATAACGCAAGATCAAGCAATACCATGGAATTGGTAACAGAGTAGTTGACAACTTCACCTATTTGTCCATTCGGGACGGTATATAACTCTCCACCATACAATGCAATCTTTGTTGTACGGAGACCAATTTCCATGACCGTTCCTTCACCTGAGTTAATACGTACATAATCCCCTACTCCAAATTGATCTTCGAAAATGATGAAAAACCCTGAAATGACATCCTTTACTAAACTTTGAGCACCAAAGCCGACAGCCAGACCAAGCACGCCTGCACCTGCAAGTAGACCTTTTGCGTCTATCTTGAACTCTGTCAGAACGGCTAGTATAGCGGAGAAATAGACAATGTATTTCAATGCGTTTTCTAAAAGTTTGATCATGGTCTTTTCACGTCGTTCTGTTTTGCGCATCGGACTTTTCAACTTAATAGCGAAGAATCGCCTTATTAATACTTGCCCTACTTTTACTACTACACCTGCCACCACAATAATCAAGAGAATGCGAATAGCAAAAATTCCAGTAGAGAGCCAAAAGTCGGCACTGAATATCGTATCTTTTACTTGTTGCATTGCTGCTTCTAAACCTTTTAGGCTTTCTTTCGCTTCTTCTGTAGCAGAAGTTGTTGCCATTGAAAGAAATCCTCCTTTCGTATAAACCAGTTCGCCCGAGGATATACTGCACAGCAATACCTGAGCAGAATACTCTTCAGCGTAAATAATCACAAAGGACTGGTGTCATCCTATGTATAGAGCTGAATCCTCTTCCTATCATTACCGAATTTCCAGTAAAGAAACCGGTGTCGTGTGGAAATTAAGTTCTTACTTCGCGCAACATATACCCTTCAAACAGCAACCAATCATATTTTATTGTATTGGAACGGATCGCTCTACCGGCGACTCGCTTGGTCCGTTGACCGGCTCTTACTTGTCTGAACTAAGTCTATTCCCTTACAAGGTAGTCGGCACGTTACGAGACCCTTTGCACGCGCTTAACCTGCAGCAACGTATCGAGTTAACAAAATCCATGTATCCCGATGCATTCGTAGTCGCAATTGATGCATGTCTAAGTAAAAAGGACGCAGTTGGTGATCTATTGTTTCATAGCGGACCTATTGCACCTGGCAAAGCGGTTGGTAAGGAACTACCACCTGTTGGCGATGTATCAATCAAAGGAATCGTTAATATCGGTGGATTCATGGAGCAAGCCGTCTTACAAAGCACTCGGCTACATCTACCGTTTGAAATGAGTCGTATGATTGGTCGAGCCTTGCAACTAGCACATCATCGTCAGCCATCAAAAGGCGTATACAATCGTTACGATGATCGCAACTACACCAATCCCTGGGATGAAATTAGCTACCCTGATTTTCGTCAAGCCGATTAAATTTAATCCGATTGCCGCAATCATTAAGCCACCTGTAGCGGTCATTTCAGAGATGAATAACTCCATTAACTCATCAGGGACAAACCGACTGAGGAATGTAGCTAGGAAAGTTATACTTCCTTGATAAATGAATAGAGGTACGGCTGCAAAAGCTACACCTATTCCTAAAGTGGAACTAAAGATAATGGAAGTAAATCCATCCAAGATTCCTTTCATTACCAATACATTGTGATCATTACGCAGACCACTATCAATAGCACCGATGATTGCCATGGAGCCTACGCAAAAGAACAACGTAGCCGTTACAAAACCTTGAGCAATTCCCGGCCCAGCCTTTTTGGTAGGTAACTTTCTTTCAATCCAATGCCCCAATTGATTAACCTTTTGATCAAGATCAATTATTTCACCAAGAATTGCACCTATGACTATACTAAGAATGACAATGACAATTTGTGTTGTTTCGAATGTCATTTGCAATCCAATAGCTACGACAGCCATACCAATTCCATACATGATCGTTTCTTTCATTCGTTCTGGTATTGCGTATAAAAACCTACCAATTAATGTACCCACTATAATCGTAAATACATTAAACAGCGATCCAAACAATATCATGATGTCACGTCCAAGTTCTCTTCAAGAATAAAACCTATTTTGCAATGAAAGCAAAATAGGTTTTTGTATCATCGCTCTGCGTTCAATAATTCAAGAATACGTTCGAAGTCTTCATCCGAATGAAACTCGATTTCAATTTTACCTTTTTTCTTGGTTTTTTTGATAGTAACATTCGTACCGAATTGCTCACGCAATGTAGTTTCTTGGGCTTCAATAAATATATCTTTTTTCTTTTCCTTTTTTGTTTCACGTGGAACATCTTCATTTAAACGTTGTACTAGTTTCTCTAATTGACGGACATTTAACCCTTCCGTCTTAATCTTTTCAGCAATGGCTAAGATTTGTTCTTTTTTACGCAAACCAAGAAGCGTACGGCCATGTCCCATAGATAGTATTCCTTGGGAAATGTCTTTCAAGACCTTTTCGGGTAACGCCAGTAAACGGATATGGTTGGCGATATGTGGTCTACTTTTGCCTAGTCTAAAGGCAAGTTGTTCTTGTGTTAACTCTAGACTTTCCATCAAGTTTTGATAGGCTTCCGCCACTTCTATTGGTGATAAATCTTCACGCTGCAAGTTTTCAAGAATAGCCATTTCCATTGATTGCTCATCTGTTAGATCACGTACAACGGCTGGAATTTCCTTTTTACCTGCCAATTCAGAAGCTCGGAATCTTCTTTCCCCTACTACTATTTCATACTGCGTCCCTACACTTCGTACAATAATAGGTTGTAGAACGCCATGTTCCTTGATGGATTCGCTCAATTCAATCAAGGACTCTTCATTGAATTCTTTACGTGGCTGGTATGGATTGACTTTAATACTTTTCAGGCGTAAAAGTTCTACCTTTTCCAATGACTCTCGAGGAAATAATGCATTAAGACCTTTACCTAGACCTTTACTCATTCTCCACCACTTCCTTTGCCAGCTCTAAATATACTTCCGCACCTTTGGATCGTGGATCATATAATATAATGGGCTTACCATGGCTCGGCGCTTCGCTTAAACGAACGTTACGTGGGATGATCGTTTTGTACACTTTATCTTGGAAGTATTTCTTTACTTCTTCAATAACTTGAATACCTAAATTCGTACGTGCATCAAACATCGTCAATAATACCCCATCAATATAGAGCGATTCATTCAAATGTTTTTGAACGAGACGGACTGTGCTCAGTAATTGACTAAGTCCTTCGAGCGCATAATATTCACATTGCACAGGAATGATGATGGAGTCAGAAGCCGTCAGTGCATTCAAAGTCAAGAGACCAAGTGATGGCGGACAGTCAATAATGACATAGTCGTAATCGTCTTTGATGTCTTGAATTGCGTGTTTCATGCGAACTTCACGTGAAATAGTAGATACTAACTCAATTTCAGCTCCTGCAAGTGAAATGGTCGCAGGAACAATTTCAAGATTTTCGATATCCGTTGGAAAAATAACATCTCGTACCGGTACATCGTCGATTAAAATATTATAAATACAATCTTGCACGTCGCCTTTGTTTACACCGACTCCACTCGTTGCATTTCCTTGTGGATCCGAGTCAATTAAGAGCACTTTTTTGCCTAAATGGGCAAGGCATGCGCTTAAGTTTACAGAAGTCGTCGTTTTGCCGACTCCTCCTTTTTGATTTGCTATAGCAATAATCTTACCCACTCTTGCACCTGCTTTCTTTCCTAATTCATTTATCTTAATAGTACACCAAAATTTTACTAGTTGCTTCTTATGTTTAAAATACCTGACAAAAAATGTGTTCTATGTGGTCTATTTCAGTTTATCATCTTCACTGTGCGAACTCTATTGATATATAAGAAAACTCTTGCTAGTATGTCAGCAAGAGTTTTCATACGTCACTTTTTACATATCTTTACCGTGATTGTGTAGTATTCTTCGGAATCTACTTCTTCGGATTCTACTTCAATCCCACTCTTGGCCATTAGTACCAGTGATTCGCGCAACGTATTTACTGCGATACGAACATCCTTACTAACAGCTTTCTGTCGAGGTCCGCGCTTTCTTGCAGGTTGCACTTTCTCAACTGATTCAGTTGGGTACAAGATCTCTTTAATCCTAGCTTCCAGATCTTTAACATTATATTGATTCGTTTTGATCTCTTCCAACACTTCCATCTGAAGTGCGGATTCCTTTAAAGGTAATAATGCACGTGCATGACGTTCAGATATTTCTTTTTTCAAGATTGCTGTTTGAACTGGTTCAGGCAACTTCAACAAGCGCATCTTATTCGCAATGGTAGACTGCCCCTTACCAAGTCTTTGTGCCAATGCTTCCTGTGTCAATTCATGCAGTTCCAGTAAACGTTCATAAGCATGTGCTTCCTCAATTGCCGTCAGTTCCTCGCGTTGCAAGTTCTCAATTAAAGCAATAGAGGCCGTCTCTTTATCATCCAGGTCCCTTACAATTGCCGGTACTTCTGTCCAGCCAAGCTTACGCATCGCACGATATCTTCGTTCCCCAGCAATGATTTCGTATGATCCGTCCTCTTTTGTACGAATGACAATTGGTTGAATGACGCCATGTGTATGAATCGTTCTAGCAAGTTCTTCAATCTTTTCTTCATTAAAAATTGCCCGTGGCTGGTATTGATTCGGTATGATTGTATCAATACCTATCTGTGCTACCTTCTCCAGATGCTGAACTCTAACTTCTTCTATCGTAGCCATCTTTTCTCCCCCACCAAAAAAACGCGAAAAAGTACTTTTCAACCTCTGCACCACCTTTTCGGAACTATTCCCTCTTATCTCTTCTATACAATTGTTTCACGTGAAACATTCCCCTAAATCAGTCTGCTGTAATCGGTGTTTTATTAGGCACACCTGGTTTTCTTGGGTATTTCTTCGGTGTCTGCTTCTTCTTTTCAAAGACAAAAATGTGGCGTTCACTATTTTCTTCCGGTAAAAGGAATGCATGTTCATTCTGTAAAACTGCCCCTAGTAGTTTTACAGCACGTGTAGCATCTGCCATTTCGTTGGAGGCATCTGCACCTTTCATGGAAACAAAGAGCCCCCCCTGCTTGGCAAGTGGAATACAGAGTTCCGACAATACCGACAAACGTGCTACTGCGCGCGCAGTCACTACATCAAACTGTTCACGATACTTCGGATTACGGCCGAACTCCTCTGCTCTTGCATGGACGAATGCCACTTTTTCAAGCTTTAATTCACTAGCTAAATGGTTTAAAAATGTAATACGTTTGTTCAAGGAATCTACAATCGTTACGTGAAGATGTGGATAGATAATCTTTAACGGGATACTCGGAAAACCTGCGCCCGCTCCTACATCACAAATTGATTCATACTTCGTGAAGTCTACGTAAAATGCACTTGTGATGGAATCATAAAAATGTTTTAGATATACAGAAGGTGCATCCGTAATAGCCGTTAGGTTCATCTTTTCATTCCACTCAACGAGTACTTCAAAGTAACGTTTGAACTGTTGTTTCTGCGTATCGGACAATTCAAAGCCTTTCTCTTGTAGCGCTTCGTAAAACTGTTCTTCCGTCATGTTCTCATTCCTTTTCAAGAAGACTGACGCACCTAAGCGCCAGTCCTATACTCACCCGGATACTTTCGCAATCTTTCCTTGTTCAATATAGACAAGTAAGATCGAGATATCTGCTGGATTGACACCCGAAATACGTGATGCCTGTGCTATCGACAACGGCTGGACTTCTTTAAGATTGGCCTTTGCTTCTTTGGCAATACCTGAAATTGCATCATAATCAATATTTTCAGGAATCCGCTTATTCTCCATCTTCTTCATTCTTGCTACTTGTTGCATAGACTTCTCAATGTACCCTTCATACTTAATGAAGATCTCAACTTGCTCTGCCACTTCATCGCTAATTTCTTCAAGAGGCGGAACCACTTTGCATAATTCGCTGTACTTCATTTCAGGTCGCTTTAATAAATCAGCTGCCTTCATTGGTTCACGAAGTGCTGCTCCACCTGCTTCAGCGATAATTGCTTGAACTTCGTCTGTCGGTTTAATTGATATCTTGCGTAAATGTTCAATCTCCGCATCGATTTGTGCTTTCTTCGCCAAAAACTTCGTATGGCGCTCTTCACTAATCATTCCATTTTGATAACCTATCTCCGTCAAACGCATATCGGCATTGTCATGTCGTAATAATAGACGATATTCAGCCCTTGACGTCAATAGACGATACGGTTCGCTTGTACCTTTAGTGACAAGGTCGTCGATGAGTACGCCAATGTATGCATCACTTCGACCCAGCACAACTTCTTCCTTGCCAAGTACGTTGCATGCTGCATTGATTCCCGCCATCAGTCCTTGTGCTGCAGCTTCCTCATATCCGGATGTTCCGTTGATTTGGCCAGCTGTGTACAAGTTTTTAATCTTTTTCGTTTCTAGCGTCGGCCATAATTGTGTAGCAATGACGGAATCGTACTCAATTGCATAACCTGCACGCATCATTTCAGCCTTTTCAAGTCCTGGTACACTTGCAATCAAGCGGTGTTGTATATGCTCGGGAAGACTTGTTGACAATCCTTGTACATATACTTCCCTTGTATTACGACCTTCAGGCTCGAGGAAAATCTGATGACGTGACTTGTCCGCAAAACGCACAATCTTATCTTCAATGGATGGACAATAGCTTGGTCCTTTTCCTTTAATTACGCCCGAATACATCGGGGATAAGTGAAGATTATCATTGATAATTTCATGCGTTTCAGGAGTCGTATACGTCAACCAACATGGCAATTGATCCATGATGTATTCCGTTGTTTCATAGCTGAATGAACGCGGTACATCGTCTCCTGGCTGAATTTCTGTCTTGCTGTAATCAATTGTATTGCTGTTGATACGTGGTGGTGTACCCGTTTTAAATCGAACCGTCTGCAAACCAAGCTCCTGTAAATGTTCAGCCAGTTTGATTGACGGCATTTGGTTATTCGGCCCACTGGAGTATTTGAGATCTCCGATGATGACTTCCCCGCGTAAAAATGTACCCGTTGTAATAATAACGGTCTTCGCACGGAATATTGCGCCAATCTGTGTCACAACGCCTTTTATTTCATCATCTTCTACGATTAATCGCTCGACGACTGCTTGGCGAAGTGTCATATTCGGTTCCTCTTCCAGAATGCGCTTCATTTCTTGCTGATACAATACTTTGTCTGCTTGTGCACGTAAAGCACGCACTGCTGGACCTTTCCCTGTGTTCAATAAACGCATTTGAATATGCGTCTTATCTATGACTTTTGCCATCACACCGCCAAGTGCGTCTATTTCACGCACTACAATCCCTTTTGCAGGCCCTCCCAAAGAGGGATTACATGGCATGAAAGCAATCATGTCTAAATTCATTGTTAAAACTAATGTCGATGCGCCCATCTTGGCTGATGCGTAGGCTGCTTCTGCGCCTGCGTGTCCAGCACCAATGACGATACAATCGAACGTGCCTGCTTCAAATTGTGGCATGTTCGTTCATCCTTCCCATTTATAAAATCATTATTTTCCGAGGCAGAACTTTGAGAACAACTCTTTAATTAAACTATCTTGAACGGTATCTCCGATGATTTCACCGAGAATTTCCCACGTGCGTGTAACGTCTATTTGAATCATATCAATAGGAACTCCTGCTTGTGCTGCTTGTACTGCATCGTCAATCGTATTACGCGCCTGCTTTAGTAACGAAATGTGGCGGGCATTGGATACATACGTTAAGTCATTAGATTCCAATGAACCTTCAAAGAACAGTGCAGCAATCGCTTCTTCCAACTCATCAATACCTTGCTCTTGCAGAATGGAAGTAGTAATCACGCGGTCTCTTCCTGCCAATTCATAGACTCGATCCAGATCAATTTTTGCTGGCAAGTCTGTTTTATTGACGATTACGAGCATGTCCATACCGGCAACAGCTTCAAATAATCGCTCATCTTCATCTGTTAACACTTCAGAACTATTCACCATCAATAAAATGAGATCCGCCTCTTTCAGTACCTTCCTGGAACGTTCCACACCAATCCGCTCGACAATATCCTCTGTCTCCCGGATTCCTGCAGTATCGACAAGACGCAAAGGAACTCCACGAACATTGACATACTCTTCTATAATATCACGGGTAGTGCCCGCAACATCAGTAACAATCGCTTTGTTTTCCTGCACTAAGCTGTTAAGTAACGATGATTTTCCAACGTTTGGACGTCCTACAATTACAGTAGATAATCCTTCACGCAAGATCTTCCCTTGTGATGATGTACGCAATAACTCATCAATCTCATTCATTACCCACGTTCCTTTTTCAATCATCAAAGGAATTGTCACTTCTTCAACATCATCGTATTCCGGATAATCTATATTAACTTCCACTTGTGCAAGTGTTTCGAGTAATGCCTGTCGCAATTCGCCGATCAAGTGGGATAGTTTCCCCTCCATCTGATTCAGTGCAACGTTCATGGCTTTATCTGTTTTGGCCCTGATCAAATCCATAACTGCTTCGGCCTGGGATAAATCAATCCGGCCATTAAGAAATGCTCGTTTAGTAAACTCGCCGGGTTCTGCTAATCTAGACCCCTCTGTCAATACCAATTGGAGTACTCTATTGACTGAAGTGATGCCTCCGTGACAGTTGATCTCCACAATGTCTTCGCGCGTGAAGGTCTTTGGTGCTTTCATGATCGACACCATGACTTCCTCCACTAATTCTTCAGTGGCGGGATCGTGCAAATGTCCATAATGAATTGTGTGCGATGGTTGTTCGCAGAGTGGTTTCGCCGCTGGTGACTGGAATATACGGTCTGCAATCTTCCATGCGTCATCGCCGCTCAGACGAACGATGGCAATCGCTCCTTCTCCCATGGGAGTGGAAATGGCGGCTATCGTATCAAAATGCAAGTTTTTCACCTTCCTGGCTTCGTTGTGCACATGTGCATATCTTTTATAGCGAATACTACTTTCTAACAACCTATATTATCATAAATCGTCGGAATCTCCTAGCACGCGAATTTAAAAAAATGTGGATAAATTCAGGAATTTTGAACCAAGCGTCATGTTAATTTATCATGTGCTAGCAGTCGACAAAGAACACTGTCGTTTCAAGATTTCTCATGTAGAAACTTTCTGAAAAGATAATATAGGAGCAAGAAAGTATGCAAGAAATCTAAAGAGTATTTGAGTGACTTACATGTGTATTGAGAAGGGAATTTACGCTCCAGACAGGACACGATCGCCCGCTAGAAGTGAAAGTTCCTAGCGCACAAAAGGTCATTCTCTACTTATACGCACTAAAAAACCCCGTAGAAGCTTCCACGGGGTTCGTTTTATTCGATTCCTTTGATGACGATGTGTCGGTATGGATCTTTTCCTTCAGAGAATGTCTCGATATCGAGTCTAAGTGATAATGCGTTATGGATGACCTTTCTCTCGTAGGACGGCATTGGCTCCAGTGCCACTTGACGTTTAGTGCGCACTGCGCGGTCTGCCATGCGATCCGCCAGCTGTTCTAGTGACTGCTCACGGCGCTCACGGTAATCCGCTACATCAATTCTTACAATCTTGAATTGCTTCGTTACTTTATTGGCGACGAGCTGCGCTAATTGCTGGATTGCATTAAGCGTTTGCCCTCTTTTGCCTATTAAGAACGCTGCCTTTTCACTCTCTAGCTGGAAGTTAATGTACTTCCCTTTTGTTTGATATGTGATGACTAAATCTTCAATACCCATTCCTTCAGCCATCTCTTCGATGTATCGCTTAGTTTCTTCAATTGCTTCTTTTTCATTATAAGTCTTAGTTTCTTGTGCTGGTTTGGCTTCTTCATCCATCACAGGCTCTGCTTTGACCTCAGGCTGTTGAACAACTTCTTGAGCCTCAGTCACAGGTGATGGCTCTTTACTGTCATCCGTTAGCGTCTGTGCCGGTTCAGTGACCGGAGTGACTACAGGTTTAGGGTCAGGCTTTGATTTCTTCAATACAGTTACATGCACTTCGGCTTGTTTTGAGCCAAAACCAAGAAATCCTTTTCTACCCTTTTCCACTACCTGTACCTCTACTTCATCTCTTGTTACACCCAGGTCCTGTAACGCTGATTCAATTGCTAGCTCAACTGTTGCTGCCCTTTGTGTAAGTTGTTTCATTTCTTTTTCCCTCCCGCTTTCTCTACTTCGACGTTTTTCGGCTTATCGAACGGCTTATAGATGAAAATGTTTTGGAGCAATGAAATGATATTTCCGACAATCCAGTATAAAGCAAGTGCTGCTGGTAAGAATGAACCGAATACCATGATCATAAATGGCATAATATACATCATCATCTTCATTTGTGGGTTATCCATTGCAGGCCCTGTACGTAGAACGGTCAATTGGAACAACCCAGCAATGACAGCAAATAAAATACTTGGTGAACCAAGTGCAACTCCAAAGAAGTTACCCAGTTCAATTGTCGGCGTCGCATTCATCCGGCTGATCGCGTGATAGAAACCAATAAATATTGGCATCTGAATGATAACCGGTAGACATCCTGCAACTGGATTGATTTTCTCGTTAATCATGATCTGTTGCATTTCTTCTTGATACTTCTTCTGGGTCACCGCGTCTTTGGATTTATATTTCTCTTTCAACGCTTTCAGTTGCGGCTGGATTTCCTGCATGCGCTTCGAACTTTTCGTTTGTTGAATGATCAATGGAAGCAATGCGGTACGAATGATTGCTGTAACGACGATAATTGCCAGTCCATATGTACCTAACCACGATTTGAATTTCATAATCAATGTGACGAGTGGCCACACGATATATTCGTTCCAGATACCTGTGCTTTCGGCCGTGATCGGCTCCTTGAATTCGGTACAACCTGCCATGAAGACAGCGACTACAACAAGTAGTGAAAGGAACACTAATTTCTTTTTCAACATTTTTTCCCCCAAACAGTCGCAAGATCATTTATTAAGTTTTTTTCAGTGTAACATGACGGCTTTAATCGTTCTACATCTTAATGAGACTTTAACTTTACTTAAATACCTTCGCGATTTTTAGTACATGTCGCAGATTTTTCTTGGCCGTATGGAAATCAAGCGTAGCGGCTTGATTTCTCGCGATAATAACATAATCCAGATCAGGTTTGACCTCATCTTTCATTTCCAGGAACGATTGTCGGATGTATCGTTTAATCCGATTTCGTGTGACGGCATTCCCTACCTTTTTACTGACAGATAAGCCAATTCTGAACTCTTCCTGGTCTTCCTTCTTATAGGTATAGACAATAAACTGTCGGTTAGCAAAGGACTTACCTTTTTTAAATACTGTCTGAAATTCTTTATTTTTTTTAATTCGCTGGTTTTTTTTCATATTGGCACCTGCTTTAATTTTCTTCCGCCACAGTCTGCTGATCCTCTAATGGTAGAGACTTGGCAGTCACTAAGAAATAGTCCAATAGCTAAAAAAAAGACCACTGATGTCAGTGGCCTTATGCTGAAAGAACTTTTCTTCCTTTACGACGACGAGCTGCTAGAATTCTACGTCCGTTTTTCGAACTCATTCTTTGGCGGAAGCCGTGAACTTTAGCGCGTTTACGTTTATTTGGTTGGAATGTACGTTTCATTTCGTAAGACACCTCCTGCTTTGATTGTCTCTTTTCCTACTATGACAGTCTTGAATAGTATAGCCACCCAGTAAAAGAATGTCAATGTTTTTCTATTCCTTAGTTTAGGATCCGCACGCAATACTTTTAATTGCCATATAGACTTATCCACAATACTCCATGACGCCGCTCTGGATGAATTGTTAATGGATTAAAATTGTGGATTTCTTATACCGGCAATTGTCGACAAGTTTTTCACATATCCAAGCCTGTGGATAACCACTTTATGCACAGTTAACGGAGTTGTGCATAAATCATCAGACTCCTTGTCAATATTCATTTTCCCTGTTACAATTAGAAAGCTTTTGTTGTGTATATAATTTATAGCTAAAATCTTATCCACATATGTGAATACAGTGTGGATAGTTTTTTCAACATGTTTCGATAATATTTATCCACAGCCATGGATACTGTGTATAAGCGCATTCAGGGCTTTTTAATATTTTATTGTAAAGGAGGCACACGTTTGGAAAATCTATCGAGTTTATGGGAACAAGTATTGAAGAATATTGAAGCTAGAGTTTCGAAGCCTAGTTTTGAGACGTGGTTGAAATCAACAAAATTACTAACGTATGAAGCAGAACATGCAACTATTTCTGTTCCAAACTCATTCGCTAAGGACTGGCTTGAAACACATTACGTCCATCTAATAACAGGGATTCTATCCGAACTAACGGGTGAAGATCGAATTGTTGAGTTTATCGTTCCGCAAGACATGGCGGAGAACGATATTAAATTACCAAAGCCAGAGCCTAAACCAGTAGAAAGAGCGCCTATGGCCAATTCAGCTGGCATGTTAAATCCAAAGTATACATTTGATACATTCGTCATTGGGTCAGGAAACCGCTTTGCTCATGCTGCATCACTTGCAGTTGCAGAAGCACCCGCAAAAGCCTATAATCCACTCTTTATCTATGGAGGCGTTGGATTAGGAAAAACGCACTTAATGCATGCAATTGGTCATTATGTACTGGAACAAAATCCCGCGCTAAAGGTAGTTTATTTATCATCTGAAAAGTTTACGAATGAGTTTATTAACTCCATACGTGATAATAAAGCCGGTGATTTTAGGGACCGATACCGTAGCGTAGATGTGCTATTAATTGATGATATTCAATTCTTGGCAGGAAAAGAACAAACGCAAGAAGAATTCTTCCATACATTCAATACGCTGCATGAAGAATCAAAGCAAATTATCATTTCCAGTGATCGACCTCCAAAAGAGATACCCACACTGGAAGACCGTTTACGTTCTCGCTTTGAATGGGGACTGATTACAGATATTGCACCGCCTGATCTTGAAACAAGAATTGCAATTTTACGCAAAAAGGCTAAAGCAGATGGTTTAGTCGACATTTCAAACGATGTCATGCTATACATTGCCAATCAAATTGATACAAATATTAGGGAACTAGAGGGTGCATTAATTCGCGTCGTTGCGTACTCCTCATTAGTAAATGCAGATGTCACGACAGATTTGGCTGCTGAAGCATTAAAGGATATTATTCCAAACTCACGTCCGCGGATTATATCGATTCTAGACATTCAAAAAGCCGTCGGTGAGCATTTTAATATTAGATTAGAAGACTTTGTAGCGAAGAAACGAACACGTGCTATTGCATTTCCACGGCAAATTGCGATGTTTCTTTCAAGAGAGCTGACAGATTCATCACTGCCGAAGATCGGTTCGGAATTTGGTGGTCGGGATCACTCCACTGTCATTCACGCACATGAAAAGATTTCGAAACAACTTGATATAGACAAATCACTACAACAAGATGTACAAGATATTAAAAAGGTTTTAGGAAGAGCCTAAAGAGTTGTGGATAACTGTGGACAAGTAATGCAAGGTCGTCCACTTGTTATGCACATGTGGGAAACTATGATTCTCATACATTCAAAAGGCTTTTCCACATATCCACAGCCCCTACTACTATTACTACTATATTTAATTACTTAATTATTATTATATAAGCGAGGTATCGATATGCAGTTTGAAATTATGAGAGATAGATTATTGGATGGATTGAGCGATGTTATCAAAGCGATCAGTTCAAAAGTGACAACACCTATTTTGACAGGTATCAAATTAGAAATTACTGAAAAGGGATTGACGATGACTGGAAGTGATTCAGATATCACGATATCTACTTTCATTCCAGTAGAAGAGGATGGTACACAAATCATTCAAACGATCCAACCAGGTACACTAGTATTACAAGCAAAAGTATTCAACGAGATTATTCGTAAGCTCCCAACTAATGAAGTCATGATTGAATTACGTGATGGAATGAAAACACATATTCGTTCTGGTCAGTCTGAATTCCATATTATTGCCCAAAGTGCTGACGAATATCCCATTCTGCCAGATGTAAAAGATGCAGAACGCTTTGAAATGCCAGCGGACCTGATGAAATCGCTTATCCGTGAGACTGTATTTGCTGTATCTCAACAAGAAACGCGTCCAGTTCTAACCGGCGTTCAATGGATTATGAAAGAGCAAGAGTTGTATTGCATTGCAACTGATAGTCACCGATTAGCTAGACGTATTGTGACACCTGAAATTCAAGCGAGCTCACCATTCAATGCAGTCATTCCAGGTAAAAGCCTTCAGGAGCTCAGCAAAATATTACCCGACGACTCGACTGCAGTAGAAATCTTCATTGCCAATCAGCAAGTACTATTCAAGTTGCACAATGTCTTGTTCTATTCAAGACTATTAGAGGGCAATTATCCCGACACCTCACGTCTGATTCCAACTGAATACAAAACGTCCATTACAATTAATGGTCGTAATTTGTTGCAAGCAATTGACCGTGCATCTTTGTTAGCGCGTGAAGATCGGAATAATATTGTGCACTTCTCAACAGACGGTAGTCCACATGTGCAAATCTCTTCAAACTCTCCGGATGTCGGAAATGTAGAAGAATTGGTAGAAGCTGTGCATATCGAAGGTGAACCTTTGAAAATCTCCTTTAGTGCAAAGTATATGATGGATGCATTGAAGGCAATTGATGGTCAGGATCTTAAGATTCATTTTACTGGCAGCATGCGACCGTTCATCTTAAAATCAATTGATAGCGAAGCAATATTACAACTAATTTTACCGGTTAGAACGTTTTAACCCGTAACTATAGAAAATATCTTTTAAAAGGGTAGTCAACATGTTGGCTACCTTTTTACTTATTGCGAAAAGTTAGGTAAACTAGAGGGACAGAATATTTTAAGAGGGATTGATAAAAAAATGGAAACAGTACAGTTTAATACTGAATATATAACGCTTGGACAATTACTAAAAATGACGAACGTGATCAGCTCTGGTGGAATGGCTAAATGGTTTTTAGGTGAAAATGTCGTCTATGTAAATGGCGAACCAGAACAACGACGCGGTAAGAAACTATATGACGGTGATGTAGTAAATATCCCGGGTGCAGGAAAATTCAAACTGTCATTGGATGAATCTGGACAGTCGGATGCATATTGATCGGCTAAAATTAACGAACTATCGAAATTACGAATCTTTGGAATTAGAATTCTCTCCCACAATGAATGTCTTGATCGGCGAAAATGCACAAGGGAAAACCAATGTCATGGAGGCTATTTACGTATTAGCCATGGCAAAATCCCATCGCACGTCAAATGATCGCGAACTTATACGTTGGGAACAAGAGTGTGGTAAAATAGAAGGGGACGTCCAACGTAAATTTGGACATATGCCGTTAGAGCTGACGATTTCCAAAAAGGGAAAAAAGGCTAGAGTTAATCATCTGGAACAAAATCGTTTGAGTATGTATGTCGGCCAGATGAATGTAGTCATGTTCGCGCCTGAAGATTTGAATATCGTAAAAGGCAGCCCACAGCTGCGCAGGCGTTTTTTAGATATGGAAATTGGACAGATTTCGAGAGTCTATTTGCATGACTTGGTCAATTTCCAAAAGATATTAAAACAACGCAATGCCTTGTTAAAAGCAAATCGAGGTAAATTGGATCTCCAGGATGTTATGTTCGATATTTACACAGAACAGTATATTCAAGTGGCAGTTCAAATTATTCGAAAACGTTTTTATTTCATGGAATTGCTACAAAAATGGGCAAACCCCATTCATCAAGGGATTTCACGTGGTCTTGAATCACTAGAAGTTTCATATGGGACTTTAAAAGATCTCCATTCTGGGCAGACTGCCAAAGAGATGGAAACAATATTTGCTGATCAGTTACAGAGTGTACGAAGACGCGAATTAGAACGAGGGCTGACACTGATAGGTCCACATCGTGATGATTTGCAGTTTTTTGTCAATGGGTACGATATTCAAACGTACGGTTCACAAGGGCAGCAACGGACGACTGCTCTTTCTTTAAAGCTGGCGGAAATTGAGCTAGTAAAGCAAGAAGTGGGCGAAACTCCGATTTTATTGCTAGATGATGTGTTATCGGAATTGGATGATTATCGACAATCACATTTATTAAGTACAATGCAAGGACAAGTACAAACATTTGTGACGACAACCAATATCGCAGGAATTGATCATAATACGATTCAGGAAGCAGCTATTTTTGAAGTGCATGACGGATCTGTCTCACGTAGAGAATAGGTCAGTACGGTTTGATAGGTTTGGAAAGGAAAGGTGAACACCTTGGCAATTGAAGATAAGGACATACAGACCGATTATGATGCAGGTCAGATACAAGTATTGGAAGGCCTTGAAGCTGTCCGCAAACGTCCCGGTATGTATATTGGGACTACAAGTGCAAAAGGACTTCATCATCTTGTATGGGAAATTGTAGATAACAGTATTGACGAAGCCCTCGCTGGGTACTGTGATCACATCGAAGTAACCATAGAAAAGGATAACTGGATTCGTGTAGCTGATAATGGCCGCGGGATTCCAGTAGGCATTCAAGAGTCAACAGGCAGACCCGCAGTTGAGGTCATCATGACTGTATTACACGCTGGTGGTAAGTTTGGCGGCGGTGGATATAAAGTTTCTGGTGGTCTACACGGCGTAGGATCTTCAGTTGTCAATGCTTTGTCAGAGAAGACGGAAGTCTATGTTAAGCGTGATAATAAACTATACGCAATTGAGTTTTCTAGAGGACCCGTCTCAAAAGAACTTGAAGTCATTGGAGAATCGGATGAAACCGGTACTACAATTCGATTCAAGGCGGATTCTGAAATCTTTACGGAAACAACGGAATATGAGTACAGCATATTGGCAACACGTTTACGTGAACTTGCCTATCTAAATCGTGGCTTACGCATTACCATTGCGGATGAGCGCGGTGAAGAAACAGTATCAGAACTGTTTCACTACGAAGGCGGAATCAAATCATACGTCCAGCATTTGAACGTAAATAAAGAACCGATTTTTGAAGATCCAATTTATACCGAAGGCGAACGTGATGGGATTACTGTTGAAGTGGCTATGCAATACAACAGTGGCTACGGAGAAAACCTATTGTCATTTGCGAATAACATCCATACGTATGAAGGCGGTACACACGAGCAAGGCTTCAAAACTGCATTGACTCGAGTGATTAACGACTATGCACGTAAAAACGGCTTATTGAAAGAGTCAGAAGATAATCTGACAGGGGATGATGTGCGTGAAGGACTAACGGCTATCGTATCCATTAAGCACCCTGATCCTCAATTCGAAGGTCAAACAAAAACGAAATTAGGTAACTCAGAAGTTAGCACGATTACGAATTCACTATTTTCCGAAGCACTGCAACGTTTCTTAATTGAAAATCCAGTGGTAGCGCGTCAAGTAGTGGGTAAGAGTACAATGGCAGCAAGAGCACGTATGGCCGCTAAAAACGCTCGTGAATTGACTCGTCGCAAATCGGCGTTGGAAATCTCGAGTTTGCCGGGTAAACTTTCAGATTGTTCTTCAAGAGATCCAGCTATCAGTGAATTGTATATCGTTGAGGGTGACTCAGCTGGAGGATCTGCAAAAAATGGTCGTGACCGTCACTTCCAAGCGATCTTGCCATTACGAGGGAAAATCCTCAACGTAGAAAAAGCACGTTTGGACCGTATCCTAGGGAACGCAGAGATTCGTATGATCATTACGGCACTCGGTACAGGAATCGGACCTGAATTCAACTTAGATAAAGCCCGTTACCACAAGCTTGTCATTATGACAGATGCTGACGTGGATGGAGCCCACATCCGGACGTTATTATTAACCTTCTTCTTCCGTTTCATGCGTCCGTTGATCGAGGCAGGCTATGTGTACATTGCACAGCCACCGCTTTACCGTGTGCGCGCAGGGAAAAAGGAAGAGTATTGTTATGACGAAGAGGCTTTGCAAGAAATCTTGAGCAGAATGCCAGCTTCACCGAAACCAGACATTACACGATACAAAGGTCTAGGTGAGATGAATCCAGAACAGCTATGGGAAACAACAATGGATCCTGAAAAGCGTACGTTCTTGCAAGTTCGTATGGACGATGCAATAGAAGCCAATGCAACATTTGAAGAACTAATGGGTGACGAAGTAGAGCCACGCAGAAAATTCATTGAAGACAATGCAGTTTTCGCACAAAATATCGATACTTGATTGATTGTGAATGAATTAGCATCGATCAAAATTATAGATATAAGTGGTGAAAGGAGCTTGACAACATGGCAGATTTGCCAAAAGGCGGAGTGCAGGAAATAAATATTAATACAGAGATGAGAACATCATTTCTGAACTATGCGATGAGTGTTATTGTTTCCCGTGCGCTTCCAGACGTTCGTGATGGTTTGAAACCCGTACATCGCCGTATCTTGTATGCTATGCATGATCTCGGCATTACCGCGGAAAAGCCACATAAAAAGTCCGCACGTATTGTAGGAGACGTTATTGGTAAGTATCACCCACACGGTGATAGTGCAGTATATGACACAATGGTACGGATGGCGCAAGACTTCAGTTATCGCTACATGCTAGTCGACGGACACGGAAACTTTGGATCTGTGGATGGGGACGGTGCAGCTGCAATGCGTTATACGGAGTCTCGTATGTCTCGTATAGCAATGGAATTATTACGCGATCTCAATAAAAATACAGTTGATTTCCAAGCAAACTATGACGAGCAGGAAAAAGAGCCTGCCGTCTTACCAGGCCGTTATCCAAACTTACTAGTAAACGGTACATCTGGGATTGCGGTAGGAATGGCGACAAATATTCCTCCCCATCACTTAGGGGAAACGATCGATGCTGTACTCGCCTTGGCAGAGAACAGTGCGATTACAACTGAGGAACTGATGGAAATCATTCCAGGCCCGGATTTCCCAACGGGCGGTATGATCCTTGGACGTAGTGGAATTCGTCGAGCTTACGAAACAGGCCGTGGTTCCCTAATTATCCGAGGAAAGGCAGAAATCGAAACGGCTGCAAACGGTCGTGAAACAATTATCGTCAATGAAATACCATTCCAAGTAAACAAAGCAAAGTTAATCGAAAAGATTGCGGAGCTTGTGCGCGATAAGAAGATTGAAGGCATTACGCACTTGGCAGATGAATCTGACCGCACAGGAATGCGAATTGTTATTGAAGTACGACGCGATGCCAATGCTAACGTTTTATTGAACAACCTGTATAAACAAACTGCCTTGCAGACTAGTTTTGGTATCAATATGTTGGCACTTGTAGACAAGCAACCAAAAGTGTTGCCATTGAAAGAAATTCTATACCACTACTTAGAACACCAGAAAGTGGTCATCCGTCGCCGTACACAATTTGATTTGAATAAAGCAGAAGACCGTGCGCATATCTTAGAAGGATTACGTATAGCTCTTGATCATATCGACCGCATTATTGCATTGATCCGTGCGTCTAAGACGACAGGGGAAGCAAAGGCAAGCTTGATGGAGACATTCGAGTTATCCGATCGTCAATCACAAGCTATTCTCGATATGCGTCTACAACGCCTAACTGGATTGGAAAGAGATAAGATTGAGTCTGAGTACCAGGAGTTGCTGACACTTATTGCCGAATTGCGTGCAATTTTGGCGGATGAAGTAAAGTTAATTGAAATTATCCGTGAAGAATTGACTGAAATTAAAGAGCGTTTTTCTGACGAACGTCGAACAGAGATTATGCTTGGCGGTTCTGAAATGCTTGAAGATGAGGATTTAATTCCCGTGGAAAACTCCATTGTGACATTAACTCATCAAGGATATATTAAACGTCTACCAGCCAATACGTATCGCAGTCAGAAACGTGGCGGTCGTGGAATTCAAGGTATGGGCACGAATGAGGATGACTTTGTAGAGCACTTGTTAAATACATCTACGCATGACACGATTTTACTGTTTACGAGCAGAGGCCGTGTATTCCGTAAAAAAGGCTATGAAGTTCCTGAATACAGCCGTACTGCCAAAGGCTTGCCGATTATTAATTTGCTAGACTTCCAAAAAGGTGAAAAGGTTACGGCCATGATCCCAATTGATGAGTTTACTGAAGATCATTACTTGTTCTTCTCGACAAAACAAGGTGTTATTAAACGAACGTCGATTATGGACTATGCCAATATTCGTGCGAACGGCTTAATTGCACTAGGATTGCGTGAAGAAGATGAATTGATATCCGTTAGATCTACTGATGGAACGTCAGATATTGCGATCTGTACAAAACAAGGTATGATGATTCGTTTTGACGAAGAAACTATCCGTCCGCTCGGCAGAACTGCCGCAGGTGTACGTGGTATCAGATTGCGTCTCGAGGATGAA
Organism: Sporosarcina sp. P26b; assembly: GCF_002743245.1. NCBI lineage: Bacteria > Bacillati > Bacillota > Bacilli > Caryophanales > Caryophanaceae > Sporosarcina > Sporosarcina sp. P26b. Next base: position 1,945 of record NZ_PDYW01000021.1, on the reverse strand, counting down.
GTAATTGGCATGGACATTGTAGATGCTGGAGACGACATCCTTGTAGTTACTGAGAAGGGGTATGGTAAACGTACGCCTGAAAGTGAGTACCGATCCCAATCACGTGGCGGTTATGGACTAAAAACTATGCATATGACAGATCGAAATGGCGGTATTGTCGCGATGAAGTCGGTTAACGGAGAAGAAGATTTAATGTTAATTACGATTCACGGGATTTTAATCCGTATGTCGATCGGTGATATTTCTATATTTGGTCGATCTACACAAGGGGTACGACTTATTCGCTTGGCTGATGATGAACGAGTAGCAACAGTCGCAAAGGTGGAAAAAGACGATGACCTCGAAGAAGAGATTGAGGAAGAGCTTGACGATCAAGTGGAAACATCTGAACAGGTATTGCCAGAGACGGAAATAGATACTGAACTAGATTCAGAAGAATAAGCAAAAGTTATTGGAGAGGTAAATTAAACCTCTCCAATAACTTTTTTGCTTTCAATAGGAAAATTTGCTCAGACATCTATCCATATAATTGAGAATATTATATGATAATAGATAGAGCGAACAAGAAATCAGGTGAAAACGTTGGATATTTACAAAGAGGTAAGTGAATTGAGGCCCGGTAGTTTTCTAAAAGAGGATCTGTATGTCAATACGAAAAACCCGATTATGGTCAAAGACACGAAGTTAATGCTAGAGCATTTCGAAATTCTTCATTCATTTGGTATTACCCGCGTTTTGGTTGAATCAAAGGCACTTAGTAAAACAGACCAAGGACCTGTAGAGCAAATAACGGAAGTAAAACTAACACCAGAAGTTGAAAAGCTGATGAATCAAAGTGCCCCTCCAAAGTCGAGATCATTGGAAACATTATATGACGAGGCAGTAGAATCATATAGAAAAGAATTTATCAATTATAGATCAGGTAAGAAACTAGACGTCGCGGCAGTGCGAACAATTGTTTTACCGGTAATTCAAGCATTTTTGGAAAAGAAGGAATACGTTAGAAGACTAAATGAGTTTTCCTCCATGCAAAACTATCGCGCACATCATTCTATTAGTGTAGGGATTCTAGCAGCATTAATAAGTGATGCTATGGGGTACCCAAGAGGACAAGTACTACAAATTGGTATAGCTGGCGTATTAGCGGATAGCGGTATGGCTAAAGTAGATGAGAAAATCATTGATAAAGTCGCGTTCCTAACAGGCGAGGAATTGAATGAAGTAAAGAAACACGTGATTCACAGTTTCCAAATGGTTAACGACTCTTCATTAGTACGACAGGAAATGAAAGTAGCAATTCTCCAGCATCATGAGCGTTTCGATGGCAGTGGTTATCCGAGAGGGCTGAAAGGACAAGAGATTACGGAAATCTCCCAAATACTTTCAGTGGCGGATGTATACCATGCGATGGTGTCGGAAAGACCGTACAGACAAAAGGAAAGTTCTTTCAAAGTAATTGAGTTGATGAGGGAAGAGGAATTTGGCAAGTTTGATATGAAGGTAATTGAAGTATTACACGAACTGATCAATAAGCTTTCAATTGGAACCAGATTAAAACTAACGACCAATGAGATAGCCGAAGTTATTTATTTACACCGAGACTTCCCATTGCGTCCGATAGTGAAGATTTTAGATACAGGCATCCATATTGACTTATCATCTAACAGAAAAATATCCATCGTTAAGGTCTTTTAATACATCAAACCCTAAATAAAGATACAACTACAAACAACTAAAGAGAATATGAAGTCTTTAAATCACCATTGCATAAGTGATTTGTATCTTTCTTTCATTGTAGGTACGCGGTTTCACCATTCTTTTTTAAAAGAATGGTGAAAAAGCTTGCATTCCTTTAAACACGGTGGTATATTTATAAGCGTCGCATTGAGCAGTTGCGAAAACATCAAACTTAATAAAGAAAAACATTTTAAGTGAAAGTGTTGAC